>DATBNH010000364.1:0-1978 GCA_036554405.1 Cellvibrionaceae bacterium
AATTGCCGACGTTCGTAGATCGCGGTTTGACCCAAGCCTTCCAATAATTGGCTATCCACCGGTGTTGCCTCAATACCCGCCGTTAAAGAGGGCAACTGCAAAGTCGGAGCCGGCGCCCACACGCGCACCCGGATATTGACGAGTTCTAGCGTTATCGCCAGGGTATGGCCATAACGCTGTCGATGCGCGCCGGCAAAGTCTTCAGCCACTTGGTCAAGATTGTGATAGGGCACTGTCAACGCAAAACTCTGACCCTGATACCGTAAATCAAGGCTTTGCTCTACCCTTATTGCACTGTGGCTCACGCCCTCCGCGCACAGCTGGTTTTTGCCCAGAGCGGCCAGCTCATCGCTAAACTCTGCCACTAGCTCGGTATCCATTGCGCTCAATGGCTGCTGCAGTGAGCGCGACAATTGCCGCTCCCGTGGTGCCACGAGCATACCCAGCGCCGAAAGCACACCGCCATGAACCGGCACCAGCGCGCGGTTAATACCCAGGGTTTCGGCCAGCGCGCACACATGCAAACCCCCGGCGCCGCCAAAACAGCAAAGAGTAAAATCGCCGGGGCGGTAACCGCGCTGCACCGACACCACCCGCAGAGCAGCGGCCATATGTTCGTTGGCAAGGCGGATTACGCCCAATGCCGCCTCTAGCCGAGACAGGTTCAGCCGCGCGGCCAACCTAGCCACGGCCCGCTCCGCGGCCGTTTGATCGAGCGTCATGGCGCCACCTAAAAAATATTCAGGAATAAGCCGCCCCAATACGGCATTGGCATCGGTCACTGTTACCTGTACTCCTCCCTTGCCGTAGCAGGCGGGCCCTGGGTTGGCACCTGCCGAAGCCGGACCCACCTGCAACAGGCCACCCGCATCTACTGTAGCCAGAGAGCCGCCACCGGCGCCGATGGTGTGCATATCCACCATGGGCACCGCCACCGGAAACGGCCCTAACCGTCCTTCGGTGGTTAGCTGTAGCTCGCCGTCGATCATGGCAACATCGGTAGAGGTGCCGCCCATATCAAAGGTCAGCATTTTCTCGGGAGCTTGGGGGTTGAGTACCTGCGCCAAAAAGTGCGCGGCGGCAAGGCCACCCGCCGGGCCAGATAACAACAAATTTACCGCGCGCTGACCGGCTTGAGCGGCATCAATAGTGCCCCCGGAGGACTGCATAACACCCAGCGGTGAAGGAGCCACGGCCTCGCGCAGTCGCGCCAGATAACCGGCGACTTTAGGACCGAGATAGGCATTAAGCCAAGTGGCTATGCCGCGCTCGTACTCGCGGTATTCGGGCAATACAAACGATGAGCGGCTGACGAAAATCTCTGCCGGACAGGCCGCTTCCAGCTGCTTTTCATCGCTATCATCCACAAACGAAAACAACAGATTAATCGCCACCGCCTCGGGCTGACGTTCGGCAATCACCGTCTGTAAGTGAGCAATATCCGCGTCGCTCAAGACCGCTACGCGCTCACCATTAGCACCGATACGACAATTTACCTCTATACAATCTTCTGCAGCCACCGGCACCTTCACTGGTGCGGGTGTCAGGTTGTAAAGCTCGGCGCGGGTCTGGCGGCCAATACTGAGCATATCGCCCAAACCGCGATTGGTCACAAACAAGGTACGCGCACCCTTGCGTTCAAGCGCAGCATTGGTCGCCACAGTACTGCCATGGGTAATAGACAGCTGGCCGCGTGTTAATGCTTCATCCAACCCCATTTCCCGGATGCCCTGCAAAATGGCCCGCTCCGGTGCCTCGGGCGTTGACAGCACTTTGTGTATACGCAGAGCACCATCAGCCAGCAACACAAAATCCGTAAAAGTACCGCCCGTGTCTACGCCTAAGAGCATCGTTACATCACCCAAGATATATTGAAGTGGGGCCATTGTAGCCAGTGGCGGGAGTGGAGCCAAATAACGATGAACGATGAACGATGAACGATGAACGATGAACGATGAACGATGAACGATGAACGATG
>DATBNH010000424.1:0-6269 GCA_036554405.1 Cellvibrionaceae bacterium
TGTTGGACAACATGGCCGAAATACGTGAGAAGGTGCCAGACGCCCCATCGGTAGACGACATGGTGACAGCGGCGCGTGAAAGCATGCCGGAAATGCTCAAAGAGTATGCAATGCTATCGCGCCATATGTATGAGATTCTACTGGGCGAAATGGATGATGATACCCCAGGCAACATTCAACCAGCGCTGTTTGATAATGACGATGACGACGAGCCGTTAACCCCCGCTGAAGAGCTGTTAATCGATGCCTTTGAGGCTGAATCGCAAGACGAGGCCGCCGACTACGCTCGGCAAGCATTGGCGTTAGACCCGCTGTCGGTACAGGCGCGCTTGATACTGGCGCAAACTGCACACAGCTTACCCGAGCGGGTTAAATGGCTGGAGCAGGCGGTAGAAGCAGGCGAGAAATTTTTTGGCGAGGAGTTTTTTAAAGACAGCCTGGGCCACTTTTGGGGCCTACACGAAACTCGCCCCTTTATGCATGCCCTGGCCGACTTGGCCATGAGCTATAAACTGGAAGGGAAATTAGATAAAGCCATCAGCTGTTACCAGCGCTGCCTGACACTCAACCCCAACGACAACCAAGCGGTTCGCTACAGTTTGCTCAGTTGTTATATTCAAAAAAACCAGTTAGAAAAAGCCGACCAGCTTATGCATGAATACGATGAGCCATCGGCATTTATGTGCTATGCGCGTGCGCTGGTCTGCTTTATTCGCGAAGGCGACTCCCCCGCCGCACGTGTGCTGAAAAAGCAGGCACTGGCCTCTAATAAATACATTCCCAAACTTCTGGCCGGGCGCAGCAAAATGCCCAAGCTAATGCCAGACTATTACAGCCCCGGCGATAAAAACGAAGCGGTCATCTACATAGAAGATTATCAAGCCGCCTGGCGACAAGTTATCGGCGCCATGGGCTGGCTGCTAAAATAAAAAGCCCCCACCCCAAGCGGGGGAGGGTGAAATCCGTAGGTCGCATTAGCCGTAGGCGTATATTGCCATGGATGGCAAGTAGTACGCCTACAGATACAAGGTGGTAGGGCCGAGTCTGGAACAGAGGCCGAGGGCAGCGCAAGACTAAAGGGATTTAGGAAGTAGGACGCGCACAACTAAATGGACTTAGGAGGTAGGACGCGCACGACTAAATGGACTTAGGAGGTAGGACGACGCAGGAGCCAAAGTCGAGGAGCAGTTGCCGAATCCGACATTTTTTCATTAAAGATCACCCAGCTGCTTTTCCATCAGCATCACAAAATTGCGCTTGCGTTTGTATTTAACTAACAACTCATCCACTAGCACTTTAAGGTGAGGCAAGTGCTCTGGTTGTTTGTGCCATAGCTTGCGCAGATTTACCAAATAATCCACCGCTTGCGCGTAAGCGGTATTGTCGCCCCGGTTAACAAAATGCGGCAGCGCGCGTTGCAAAAAACCGATAGCACTTTGCGGGCGAACCTTCGCCACCTTCAGAGCTATATCTGCCAGCATATGGTATTGAACCTGATGATTTTCTGCCCAGTCAGCGGCTTTGTTAAAATCTTGCTGGTGCAAATAAAAATCCAGTGCACTGTTGGAGCAGAACGTTGGTTTTTTACCGTTTTGTGTGGCGTCTAACTGGATAAGCTGTTGCTCAATGTCTGCCAAATAAGGTGTTAAGGCAATGCCATTGGCCGAAAATATTTGTACTAATTGCTGGTAGCTATTACGGTTAGGCCTATCACAAAAGCTCTGCCAGGCAACCTTTTCTATGTTGTCGGTAGCACCATCGGCCTGCCATATTTTAATTTGCATGGCCTCAATGCTACTGGCGTTCCGATCATTGGTCTGTGCTTTGCGTGCTATATCCAACCAGGTTTGGGCCGTCACCTCATCATCGTTATCCAGCTGCAATTGGCAAATTTTCAAATAATCGTGGCTATGGGTGGCCGCTTTAGCCAGCAATCGCGTTTGGCTGTACACATCGCCGCGTTCTTTTGCATCCATTAACAGCACACCCGTAAGAGCATTGAGTTCACGCCTTCTAGCCTCATCGCATTGCAGAGCCTCTGGTAGGGCATCCAGTCGTGCTTGGCAGTGATCTGTAAAAGCCTGGAGTTGCGCGGGCGTTAGCTCAAACTCCCCCGGTATCGTCGGAAAAACATCCCAATCTTGCCCCAACTGTTTCGCCAGCCATTCGGCCCTGCGTTTGTCGCTCCAGTCCAGCCGCTTAAAATGCTCTACCAAGGTTTGGCATAATTCGGTTTCAAGCCCAAAACGATAACCGCCAGAGTCATCTATACCATTCGCTAATACAGCATTAAGCCGCTCTATGGCGCTGAGTATTAAGGCTAGCGCATCATCAGCTGTTAACTGCGGCAACTGGGCGGTAATAATAGAAAACACCGACTCGGCCTGCTGAAAATAGCGAGCCACCTTGGCGTATTCCCACAGATTTTTTTTGGGCAGCGCCTTGGTAATCAACTTCTTCAGTATTTTTTTATCCGTCGGCTGCCCGACCAGCTCGGCTTTAAGAAGCCAGCCTTTCCACTCAATTTTATCGTCGGCAATATAATCCATCAGCAACGCCGCCAATTGGCTTTTATCGAGTGTAAGCAAATGATTTAGCACTAACTGCTCATCTTGCTCGCGTTTGGTAGGTTTGGCGGGTTCGGAACTGACAGGCTTGGCGTGGTGGGCCGCCAACACCGTTGCCACACAGTGCTTACACACCTGTTGGTAATCAAACGCCGGGCAGGTGCAAAGGGCGCGGGTAAGCTGACCATTGCCTAATGTTAACTCAAGATTATAACGACGGGTGCCTCGCACCTGGGCGCTCAATTGTTGCACCGTGCCCTCACACAGGTTGTGAGTAATGCTTACATCACCAGCTTTCGCGATAGCCTCACCGCGCTTGTAAACAGTCTCGCCTGCCAGTTGTTTTAGGTATTCAAGGTCAATCATAAAGAGGGTGCCGTTACTGGTTAATAACGCGGTTTATCGTCAGCACGCAGGCTAGCACAACCCGGCGGTATTTATTTATACGACGGGTTTGTGTTGCACCAGCACCCAGGGTTTTATCACCACGGCCCAGAGCAGGGGGTTGGTTTGTTGCCATTGTTTTGCAGTGTCGTCGTCTATCGGGGCCAGTTGGTTTTTGTCCATCAGCGTTTTGATGTAGGCGGCGTTGTCTGCGGCCATGTGGGTGGCGACTTCGGTCAAATCCAGCTCGGGGGCGATGTGGACGGCGTGGCCGCCGGCAAAATAACGGGCCAGTTCATGCCAGTGTATCTGCGCGGTTTCCAGGTTTATTTTGGCTTGTAGAATTTTATCGGTCATAAGGAGGCCCAAATTTTCTTCGTGTTTTAATGACTAAGGGCTGTGGCCACTTTGCTGTTGTTGGATTTATTGATCTGTTTGCAAATGCTGTTGCCGGCATCAATCAGTGCGTTAAGGTTTATGCCGTGCTCTATGGCAAGGCCATTTAATAAATAGATCACATCTTCCGTGGCCACGTTGCCGGTGGCACCTTTAGCGTAAGGGCAGCCGCCCAGCCCCGCTACCGAGGCATCCACTACACTAATGCCGTATTGCAGCGCCGTGTGAATGTTGGCAATGGCCATGCCGTAAGTATCGTGCATATGTACGGCCAGTTTTTCCGGGGCGATCACGTCTAGCATTGCCTCCAGCAAGCGCTGGGTACTGGCCGGTGTGCCGGTACCTATGGTATCGCCCAGCGAAATTTCATAGCAGCCCAACTCCAGCAATTGTTGGGTGATGGTTACACAGGTGGCTGGGTCTACCTTGCCGCTGTAGGGGCAGCCCAACACGCAGGAGATATAACCGCGAAGCGGTATGTTGTGTTGCTGTGCGGCGCGGGCGACTTCGCTAAATCGCGCGAGGCTTTCATCAATTGAACAGTTAAGATTTTTTTGGCTGAAGGCCTCGGAAGCAGCGGCAAAAATAGCCACCTCGTTAGCACCTGCGGCAAGGGCGCGTTCAAAACCTTTAAGGTTAGGCGTGAGTGCACTGTAAGTGACGCCCGGTTTGTGTTTAATTCCCGCAAACACCTCTTCACTATCGGCCATTTGAGGCACCCATTTGGGGTTTACAAAGGCACCGGCCTCTATACGTGTTAGCCCGGCCTCGGCCAGTTGTTCTATTAATAAAATTTTGGCGGCGGCGCTAATGGGCACCGCTTCGTTTTGCAGGCCATCCCGTGGGCCGACTTCAACCAGGGTGACCTTCTCTGGCAGCGCCATTAATCCTCTCCCCAGCGCGGCATCAGGTCTTGCTCGATATTTAGCTGATCGAGAATACGCGCCACCACAAAATCAATCAGCGATTCCACACTGGTCGGCTGCATATAAAAACCGGGGCTGGCGGGCAATACCACCGCGCCCAATTGAGTGAGCTTGAGCATGTTCTCCAAATGAATGGCCGAGTAGGGTGTTTCGCGCGGCACCAGAATGAGTTGGCGGCGCTCTTTTAGGGCGACATCGGCGGCGCGTTCAACCAGGTTATTGCTGGCGCCGGTGGCAATGGATGAGAGGGTGCCACCACTGGCTGGGCAAATCACCATAGAGGCGGGTGAGCTGGAGCCGGATGCCACCGGCGAAAACCAATCGTCGCGGCCAAATAATATTAACTGGTCATCGTTAGCGCCATAGCGCTCGGCCAGATAAGATTGCTGGGCTTCCAGTTCATCCGGTAATTCCAGATTGGTTTCGGTGCGAATCACTACCTCGGCGGCGGTGGATAATAATAAATACACCCGGCAATCGGCAGCCAGTAAACACTGCAATAAACGCAGCCCGTATTGCGCGCCTGAGGCGCCGGTCATGGCCAGAGTAATGGTGCGCTCGGTTTGCATATAGGGCTCCTTACAGCGCGTGTTGGCGCAGTTGTTTAACCAGTTTTTGATGTAAGCCACCAAAACCGCCGTTGCTCATAATCACAATATGGGTATCGACCTCGGCCAGTGCCAGGGCATCGTGAATCAAACCATCCAGTTCATTATAGAGCTTGGCGGGCACCGGTGAGTTATTTACCACCGTTTGCATATTCCAGTTGGCACCAGCGGGTTGATACCAGAGCACATCGTCGGCACTTTGGGTAGCGGGTGCCAGTGCGCTCTGATGAGTGCCCATACGCATGGTGTTGGAGCGCGGCTCAATAATAGCGATGATTTTATCATCGCCCACTTTAGCGCGAAGACCCTCGAGCGTGGTTTGAATAGCAGTGGGGTGGTGGGCAAAATCATCGTAAACGCGCACGCTGTGTACATTGGCAATACACTCCATGCGCCGTTTTATGCCACTAAACTCTGCCAGTGCGCGGGCGCTTACCTCCGGGGTCACACCTACATGGCGCGCCGCGAGTATGGCCGCCAGGGCATTATCAACATTGTGATCGCCACTCATTGCCCATTTTACTTCGGCCACCTTCTCACCCCCGTGCAGCACATAAAAATGTGAGCCATCAATATGGGCTTTTTCGGCACGCCACTCGGCTTGGGGGCCAAAAGTTTCGGTTTCACTCCAGCAGCCTTTGGCTAAAGTCTCATCAATAGCGGTAACGCCTGCCGGATAAATAACGCGACCATTGGCGGGAACCGTGCGCAGTAAATGGTGAAATTGTTTTTGAATATCGGTCAGTGAGTCAAAAATATCCGCGTGATCAAATTCCAGATTATTGATGATCAGCGTGCGCGGGCCGTAGTGAACAAACTTGGAGCGCTTGTCAAAAAAAGCGCTGTCGTATTCGTCGGCCTCAATCACAAAAAACGGGGTTTCACCCAGTCGCGCCGACACCGGAAAATTCTGGGTAACGCCGCCGATTAAAAAACCGGGCGACATTTTGGCGTATTCCAGAATCCACGCCAGAATGCTGGCGGTGGTGGTTTTGCCGTGGGTGCCCGATACCGCCAGCACCCATTTGCCGGGCAGTACATGCTGGCGCAGCCATTCGGGGCCCGAGGTGTAGGCAAGGCCGCGCTCCAGCACCGCCTCGACCGCCGGGTTGCCGCGGCTGAGGGCATTGCCAATAATCACCAAGTCGGGCGCAGGCTCCAGCTGCGCTGGGTCGTAGCCGCTAATCAGCTCAATGCCCGCTTGTTCTAGCTGGGTGCTCATGGGCGGGTAAACGTTTTGATCGGAGCCCGTTACCCGGTGGCCCAGAGCGCAGGCTAACTGCGCAAGGCTGCCCATAAACGTACCACAAATGCCGAGTATATGAATGTGCATGACAAGCCTCGTTAGTTTGCTGGCGAGCTTAGCACGGAGGGGCGTGAGTGTCAGC
>DATBNH010000436.1:0-6992 GCA_036554405.1 Cellvibrionaceae bacterium
CCGAGCGCGAAATTCTACCCGCCATTGATAAATCCCTGGCACAGCAGGGCCGCGAGGTATATCAACGCTACCAATGCCATACCTGTCACCCCATCATCGACAGGAGCGACAAAAAGCGCCGGGTTGTTGCACAAATGGCGAGCCTGCAACATATAGGCACCGATCCACAAATGGCGCTCAATGCTTACCACTATACCGGGCGCTCCGGGCATTTACAGGGCGAACTCATTGATCCTATCAAGCTCGATGGAAAACGCTTTGGACCCACCACCAAGGTATTACCCGCCCTGAGCCTTGCCACGGCCGCAGTTATTCTGGAGCCTGATCCGGATAAACACTTTGCCCGGCGCTGGATAGAAAACGGCTACGATCTGCTGGCCTCACTGGCTGAAAACCCGATACTTTACACCCGTAAGCACCTGGATTTCGGCGTGGTCAAAAAATCCAATCCGGATACCCTGCTGGCCTACAAAGCCCGCCCGCTCAATGGCATCTGGGCTACCGCGCCTTACCTGCACAATGGCTCGGTTGCCAATTTGTACGAATTGTTCCTGCCTTACTGCGCACCGACTAACTACGTCCAAGGCGCTTGCCGCCGCAATCATTTTACCGTGGGCATACGGGAATTCGATCCGGTGCATGTGGGTTTTATAGACAGCGAGCATGCGGATCTGTTTGTATTCGATACCCGCCTGCCCGGCAACAGCAATAAAGGTCATGAATATGCCGCCGGCAACACCCCGGTATTTGCCCTGGATGCCAAAGGGCGGGTGGTAAGAGATGTATCCGGCCAGCCGGTCATGACCTATCTGCCGCCCATCTCTCACAATGAGCGTATGGCCCTGATTGAGTATCTGAAAACCCTGTGACACAGGGCAAAGTTTTGCGTTCGGGGGCGGCACACGCTAGTATTGCCCCGCTTTAATCATCAAGAACAAGACTATGCCAAAAATCATTTCCTACTGTCGGCGCCATCTTTATCCGCTGTTGTTATTGATTGCGTCCTCGGCCGTTTACCTGAGCTTTTACGGTCAACCCAGCTCGCTGTTCTGGGATGAAAACTACCATATTGCCTCGGCGCAAAAATACATTGATGGCACCCTGTATATGGAGCCGCACCCACCGCTGGGGAAGCTGCTGATGGCAGCCTCGGAAGCGCTTCTGGGCACCAACAGTGACAGTGATAAAACCAGCTTTAATAATACCGACTATATTACCGGCGATGATACTCCCGAAGCCATGAGCTACTACGGGTTCCGCCTCCCCTCCACCTTACTCATGGCACTGTCGGTCTTGTTCTTTTTCGGCATTATCAAACGCATTACCGGCAATGCCCATATTGCCGCCGCCTTTACCTGCCTGATGATATTTGACAACGCGCTGGTCATCCACTCACGCGCCGCCATGCTCGAAGGCATCCAATTATTTTTTATTCTTGCTGCGATTTTCTATGCGGTACGCATCATCACCAATGCGGCAATACAGGGTATTGCCCTCTATCACTACGCGCTGTTAGGTGTACTGATCGGCCTTGCTGTGAGCGTTAAGGTAAATGCCTTGGTACTATTGCTGCTGTTTGTGATGGTTTACGGCGTCGATCAATGGCAGGCGATTAAACAATGGCAGTTTACTGTGCTGATCAAGCGCCTGATGATCACCGTCCCCTGTGGGGTACTGCCTTTAATCGCCATTTTTTGTGCGGTTTTTTATGTCCATATCGGCCTTGGCAGCTCCATCGCTACCCACAGCACCTACAAAGCCAGCCCCGCTTATTTGCAGCATGTCAGACAGGACAACACCTGGTCGCCTGCAGCGTTTGCTGTTGGGCTTAAGGATAACTGGCGCTATATGTCGGAGTACTCTGATGGTGTTCCCCGATTGGATATATGCAAACCCGGTGAAAATGGCAGCAGCGCCATCGGCTGGCCGCTAGGCACCAAAACCATTAATTACCGCTGGTCCAAAGATACAGTGGATGGCATCACCCGCGTGCGCTATCACAATCTGCTACCTAACCCTGTGGTCTGGTTCAGTGTTTTTATAGGCATTATTTTATCCTTGGGCCTGATACTCAGCCGATTTGTTTATGGTCACCCGGTAAAAGATCAACCGCTGTTCTACTGGATCTGTGGCTTCACCACACTCTACGGCAGTTATATGATTGCCATTTTGCATATTGAGCGGGTGATGTATCTGTATCACTATCTGGTGCCATTACTCTTTGGCATGATTAATCTGGCACTGATCTCAACTTATATTTTTAAAACAGAAATTCTGGCCAAAAGTCGTCACTTCTATACCAATTTATTCATCTATATATTGTTGGTTTTTGCTGTATTTATAATTTTTGCACCCTTTAGCTACAGCTGGGAGCTGACCGAAGCAGGATTTAACGCACGCAATTGGTTTGGCTACTGGAGATTGGAGCTGGTGAGATGAACACTGTCAATAAAAATACCTTGGTCTCCATTGCTCTGGCGCTCATAGTCATCGCTATTATTTGGGTAATGACCCCACCTTTTGTTAAACCGGTCATTACCCTTACACTGAGCAAAAGCAATGTGCCCATCACTGATATTTTTCAGTCTCGAGATGTGGGAGAGGTTCGTACGCACAAACTCGATAAAATCAACTTGCATCAGAGCAATCGTTTTAGCCACCCCAAGCTCGGCCCCTTAGGCTGGAGCGAGAACTTTTTTGCCGATATCGATATGACATTTACCCTTGAAAAGGCCGGCCGCTATCGTTTTGTCGTCGGCAGTGACGATGGCTTTTCACTCAAAGTTAATAACAAAGAGTTGTGTCGATTTGTTCGCGACCGCCCCTACCGTAAGCAGACCTGCCCGGTAACCCTGGATGCCGGTGAGCATCACCTGCTGCTCAGTTACTTTCAGGGCTATGGGCTTGCCGGACTAACCCTGGAATTCGCCCCAGCTGATGGAGGCAAACGGGTTTACTGGGGCGAGCGTTTGCCAGGGCTTTCTTATACCACCGCACAATAAGTCACCATCTTTAACAATTTAACAACAGTATTGGGGACAGACCTCTGTTACTTTAACAGTGTCAATCAATATCGCACGGGAGAGTGCTATGATCGCCCTATTATCCAAACCTATTAGCTTACCTTTAACGCTGGTAGCCTCGTGCTTACTGGCAGCCTGTGGCAGCAGCGATAACAATGAGCCAATCCCCAATGAAAAACCAGCTGCGGTAACAGTATCTGCCAGCGTTGCCACCAAGTCACTGACCCTATCATGGACGTCCACCGCAGGTGCCAGTCACTATCGCGTTTACCACAACAGTGACGGTAGCAGCGGTTACCAAAGTATCAGCGATAATCTTAACACTACCAGCTATACCACCGACCTGGCGGTACACTTAATGGACTGGGAAAACACCCGCTACATGGTTGAAGCCTGTAACAATGCTGGCTGTACCCCAAGTGCCGATATACTGGTCAGCGACGAAATGCTGGATGCCATCGGCTACCTGAAGCCCAGCGTTGCCGCCACCGAAGCACTGTTTGGCTTCAGCACGGCGCTCTCGGCGGATGGCACCACTCTGGCGGTGGGGGCCCCACGCTATAATTTGCCACAACAAGATAATGAATCAGAGGTAGAACAAACCGGAGCGGTTTTTCTGTTTACAGCAGAAGATACCGGCTGGACATTGCAACAAACGCTGATTAACCCCAGCGAGCAAACTGATGAGCTTTTTGGTTACAGTCTGGCGCTCTCTGATGATGGTTCTGTATTGGCTATTGGTGTGCCTAATGACAGCGAAAGTACTGCCACCTCTGTCGGATTTATCCGGCATTCCGGCGCAGCCTATGTTTACCGCAAGGCGGGCAACGAGTGGCAACAAGAATCTTATCTGAAGGCTTCCAATGCCAAGATCAGCCATTATTTTGGTTTGAGAGTCGCACTTGCACCCAATGGTAATCGCCTGGCAGTTTCTGCACCTTGGGAGGGCAGTAACGCTGCCGGTGTAAATGGTGACCAAAATAATAACAGCATCCACCAAGCCGGTGCTGTGTATGTATTCAACTATGAGAACGACGAATGGCTTCAAGACACCTACATGAAGCCCAGCACACGCTCCCGACTGGATCAGCCTTGTTTCGATCCACGCCCACCGGGTAGCAATTGTTATGAGCGCTCAGCTTCGCGTTTTGGCATGAGCCTGGCATTTGCCGACGATGGCACTATGCTCGCAGTGGGAGCGCCTGGTGATACATCCGACGACGGTGGCATCAATGGCTCGCAAACCTCCTATCGCGCCAAAAGCTCAGGGGCTGTGCATATTCTGCGTCTGGGTGATGAGGGCTGGGAACACACCGATTATATCAAGGCCGCCTATCCACGTATTGATGATCAGTTTGGCTATTCCCTTTCTTTGTCTGCCGATGGTACCACCTTACTGGTGGGTTCCCCCTACGAAGACAGCTCTTTAAGTGGCGCGTTCGATACCAGAGACTCCGTCTCGGACATCGTGCCTCCTGAGCAAAATAGTACTGATTCGGGAGCCGTTCATGTGTTTAATTTTAGTGAGCAAGGCTGGCAACAAACCCATTACCTGAAATCCGAGGCGCCAGTGTCTGACGGCTATTTCGGCTGGCATGTGGCTATAGCTGGTAATGGCGAATATCTGGCAGTGGGTAGCCCACGCGATCGCAGCAATGCTCGCGGCATTAGCGACAATTGGGATGATACCGACGCCTTAAATGCCGGAGCCACCTTCTTGTACCAGCGCCAAGCAAACGATGATCAAGATTGGGCGCTCAGCAACTATATAAAAGCCAGTAATACCGGTGCCAGTGACACCTTTGGCCGCACCCTGGCAATATCCCACGATGGCAAGACCTTGGCCATCAGCGCTACCGGCGAAGACAGCAACGCCACAGGAGTTGACGGCAATCAGCTAAATAACGACTCCTCTAACTCCGGTGCCGTCTACCTCTATTAATCACTACCCCCCTCCCGGCTGCCCCAGGCAGCCGGAACTTTCCGCTCTAATCACCGTCCCAGCATGGCTTTTTTGTTCCAAGCAATGGACAATAGCTACTTTTCTGGCAGAGGAAATACAATCACAAGATTGACAGGTTATACCTCGCCAGACAGAATCCCCGCTCACACTGACAACTACCAGGAAACGGCTGAATGAGTTATACGTTTTTTCACACCCTAACCCGCACCGGACTAATCACCTGCCTGTTGGGCTCATTGGCATTAACCGGCTGTGGTAGTAGCGATAGCGACAATAGCAGTAGTAGCTCATCCAGCAATAGTAGTGTTAGCAGTGCCTCCAGCAGCAGCTCATCATCTTTACCCACAGATCCCTCTACCGGGGTCTGGCCAGATATACGCATAAACGCATCCGCGCCTAAAACCTTGCGCATCAGTTGGGAGCCGGTTGCCGATGCCGCCTACTACCAACTGTTCAAAAATGCCGATGGCAATAGCGGCTTTACTCAGCTGGGCGATGATCTTACCGAAACAGAAGCCTTTGAAACTGTCAGTGTGCACTGGGAAGACTGGTTAAATGCCCGCTACCTGGTAGCGGCTTGCACCGCCGAGGATGTGTGTACCAATTCTAACGAAATGACCACAATCCACGCTATGCGCGATGCCATTGGCTATGCCAAGGCATCCAACACAGAAACCTATGATTGGTTTGGCTGGTCCATGGCTCTTTCAGCCGATGGCTCCACTTTGGCTGTTGGCGCTACCCAAGAACGCAGCAAGACACGTGGCATTGATGGCGATCAGAGCGACAATAGTACCCCCAGCGCAGGTGCGGTTTATGTGTTTACATATAATAGTGGCCAGTGGCAGCAACAAGCTTACATAAAGGCCAGTAACACCGAGCAGCCTTTTACCAATAGCAGCGAGCAGACCGTTGTTGTTGCCAATGATCGCTTTGGCTATTCGCTGGCTCTGTCTGATGACGGCAATACCCTGGCTGTAGGCGCACCGCTGGAAGACAGCAATGCCGTAGGCATTAATGGTGATCAGACCAATAACAATGCACGCGACGCGGGGGCGGTGTATATATTTGAACGTAATGATGAAAACAGCTGGATACAGACAACCTATGTAAAAGCCTCTAACACGCCCGAAGAAGAGGACGAAGAGGAAAGCGCTGATGGTTCTGAAGAAGCCACCGACGAAGAGGACGAGCAAGACCTGCCCTCAACAGCAGGAGATCGCTTTGGCCATGCCGTTGCTCTCTCGGGTGATGGCAACACGCTGGCAGTTGGCGCCCTGGGCGAAGACAGCGCCTCTGGCGGCATAAACGGTAATCAACTAAACAACGAAGCCTCTGCCGCTGGCGCCGTTTATATTTTCGCCCGCACAGCAGAGTCTTGGGCACAACAGGCCTATGCCAAAGCCGACAATCCGGCGACGGGCGATTTTTTTGGTCACAGCCTCAGCCTATCCACCGATGGCAGCACCTTAGCTGTCGGCGCTTATGGTGAAGATAAAAGCGGTAGCGGCATTAATGCCGCCGTGCCTGAAGTGACCATGTCTAATGCCGGTGCCGTTTATATTTTTCGCCGCGCCGACAACCAGTGGTTGCAAAACGCTTATATTAAAACCGAGCACACTTATCCAATTCAGTTTTTTGGTTTCAGCGTAAGCCTAGCAGGCAATGGCAATACTTTGGCCGTTGGCGCTTACGGCGAGGGCAGCCGTGCCACCGGCACCAACGGCGATGCTACCGATTATGTTGAAAATATAGAGCTGGCCGAAGGCGAAACACGCCCACCCTCACATCTGCGCTCAGGTGCTGTTTACGTGTTTGAACATCAGGGGACCGATGGCTGGGCGCAAATAGCCTATCTGAAAGCGGGTGTTAATGGGCCAGGCGATGAATTCGGTAATCATATCGCCCTGTCGGCAGACGGGCAGACATTAGCCGTGGGCGCCTATTTCGAGGACAGCGGCAGCACTGGCGTTCACGGTGACCCGGAAGATAACAGTGTGCTCAAT
>DATBNH010000437.1:0-3350 GCA_036554405.1 Cellvibrionaceae bacterium
GGGTTCTGCCGAGGACGTATGCAGCAGGGATGCTGCATTCGAGCCCAAATGGAGGTGTTGACGGCGTGCCACGGAAGAACTCGCCGGAAGCAGTGACCGGATTATGAGCTTCCAATCGCTTAAGTAAGTGTAAAGGGGACGGGTTTAGTGAAGCTGGCTGAAAACCTCCGGGTGTTGTTCCGCAATACGCAGCAAAGCCACAGCCGGGCCCTGTGGTTCGCGACGGCCTTGTTCCCAGTCTTGAAGCGTACGCATACTGACACCCAACAACCCGGCAAATGCCGATTGCGACATTTTGAGCTTTAGGCGAATAACTTGTGGTGGCGAAGGCTCCGAGAGCTCCGTTGTTTTTAATTGAATCTTACCTTTCTTGTACTGCTGGATTTCTTTAATACCATCCAAAATTTCAGCACCGATATCTCGTTTATTCATAATCGATTGCCTCTGCGATTTGTTTCAATATATGACCAGAAATTGTAGATCGCTCCGATTTACTATAAATCGTAAGCATCCAGATTTCATGATCAGGTTTCTTCCAATAGTAAATAACTCGAACACCGCCACTTTTTCCCTTTCCATCGGGAGCCCAACGCACCTTTCTGACACCGCCAGAACCCTTCACGATATCGCCAGCATCAGGCTTTTGCATGAGATAGGTCTGCAAAGCTCGATACTCTTCATCCGAAAGGTAAGTCGGAAGTATTTTGGTAAAAGTACTGGTTTCGACAAATATCATAACAGTAGATTATACGGCAATGCCGTATATTTGCAAATTTAGTAAACCATTGATATTTATACCAAAAAGCTACAAATACGAAGAGTCATTGCAGATATATGCCTTCAAGGCCGATTTTATGGCCCAGGCTTGACGTTCGGTGCTATCAGGGTGGCACAAGACGTGTACGGGGATAGCTTTTCGGGACCGTCTGAGGCATGGAAGCCGAAGTGGAGCCTACAAGGACGTATGTACGGCGTGTCCCGGAAAGGTATTCCCGGGCGCGGCTCTTAGTACCGAAGTCCGAATTGTGCCCGTCCTGTGTCGGATTACGTTTGCGCTTTGTCGGATTACGCCTGCTCGTGTTACTCGCGGGCTAATCCTACCTACCGGGTCAATCCGAACTACCCGACAGACAGGGCGAATCGGGGCTGTGTGACAGAGTTTTTTAAAGAGGCTGGCAAGCGTGGTGGGCTGTTATTCCCACATCGTCGCATCACCAAACACCGGCATGCCCTTGTCATCCCACTTCAGGGGTTTAACAAAGGTGTGACGGTTAGGGTCCCACAGGGGGTCGCCTTCTATTTCTGTGTAGGTGCGCGCATGGTACACCAGCATATCCGTTACCCCATCCTCGGCCACGGTAAAGCTGTTATGGCCTGGGCCAAAAATATTGTGTTCGGGGCTTGAGGTTAGCACCGGTTTATCGGATTTATGCCAGTTAGCTGGGTCAAGTAAATCTGCATCCTGATCAATCCACAATAGGCCCATGGCATAATTCTCGTCGGTGGCGCTCGCCGAATAGCTGACGAATATTTTCGAGCCGTGCTTAACCACCGAAGGCCCCTCGTTTACCCAAAAGCCAATAGTTTCCCAATCGTATTCGGGAATGGTCAGGCGTACCGGCGCGCTGGCAAGGGTGGTGGGATTTTTCATGGGGGCAATATACAGGTTGGAATTACCGCGAATGCCCTCCTCTTTTTGCGCCCATAAATAATAGAGCACACCTTTATGGGTAAAGGTGGTGGCATCCAGGCAAAAGGTATCCATGCCGGTTTCAATCTGCCCCTCAAAGACCCATTCGCCCTCTAACGGATTAGCCGCTGTAGTGGAAATAGCGTACATACGATGCTGAAACAAATCATGTTTAATTTCGCGAGAAGGCGCTGCCGCAAAATACACATACCAGGCGCTCTGGTTAAAGTGAATCTCCGGCGCCCATATCAAGTCGCTATAAGGGCCGGTATCCGGCTTTTTCCACACCATGACGGTTTCGGCATTGGCAAGGCCTTTAATGGTTTGAGCGCGGCGCAGCTCAATGCCATCGTAGGCGGGAACGGATGCGGTAAAATAATAGAAGCCATCGGTGTGTCGATAAATAAAAGGGTCGGCACGCTGTTCAATTAAAGGCTTGAGCAAGGTCACAATGGACTCCAATCAATTATTTATAAGGGTTGTTCGTTCAGGTAAGGCTCGGCAAGCCCGCTCTTGGGCGGAGCGACTTCCTTGTGATTTTTTTGCATATCAATGTAGTACCTGTCGGTAATTTTGTAACGGAACATAACGAACCCAAGCAGCGCATGAAAAGCGCCGGGTATTACCGTTAGCATAAGCGCAATACCGGTCATGGCAAAGGCGGTTTGGGTCTCTCCGGCCTGATAGCCGAAATAAGTTAACAACACACCGGTAATAAAACCCGCTAAGCCGGCACCCGCTTTCTGACAAAAGGAGATACCGCCAAAAGCCAAGCCTGAAACACGCTTGCCATTTTTAACATGCCCGTAATCTACCGCCTCGGCAATAGCTGACCAGAAAACCGGCGCGTGCAGGTCTACCACAAAACACAAAAGCACATAGAGCACAAAAGCCAGAAAGATATCGCCCGGCGATACAGTTACAAACATCAGCACGCTGATAATACCCACGGCAATTTGCGACCAGCGGAACAGTTTAACCTTACAGAAGTATTTGGTAATCCAGGTCGAGGCCACCATGGAGGCAATGGATGCAATAATACCCGCGCCCAAAAACTGGCTGGCCAGCACCTCTGTGCCGCCCAGGTAATGAATGGCATAGTAAATAGCCACCCCGCCGCGCATGGCATAACCCAGCGTGCCCAGCACACAGCAGGCGCAGAGCACCAACCATTGATCGTTCTTTAACAGCAAGCGTAACTGCTCACTCACAGGTTTTTTATCGACAATATGCTCAACGCGCTCGCGCGTTGAAAAGAAACAAAACAACAACAAAGCCACACCGACAAAAGACATTAACCCCATCGCCAGTTGATAGCCCTTGGCCGAATCACCACCACCCCACATAACCGCAAGAATGGGTACCGAGGACACGATAATCCAGTTAGCGATTTTGGCGAAAAACATCCGGTAGCCATTGGCCGACAAACGTTCTTGCGGGTCACCGGTCAACACACCAATGTAGGAAATATAAGGAATGGCAATACCGGTGAACATGAGCGTGGCAAACAGATAGGTAGCGTAAGCCCAAACCAGTTTGGCGTTGTAGCTCCAGTCCGGGGTGGTGAACAGCAAAAATACCGCAAAACCATAGGGAATAGCCAAGTACAGAAAATACTGACGAAAGCGGCCAAAGCGGGATTTATACTTGTCGGTAATCA
>DATBNH010000460.1:0-6826 GCA_036554405.1 Cellvibrionaceae bacterium
CCCCCAACGGCCAGTCGGGGCGCTTGCTTGTGTCACGCATTATTGGGAAAATTCGTCCACTTTAATCCCATGGTTAGCAACGAGGTAGGTGTGGCCAGAATAGGTTTGTTTTTTGGCAGTGATGAGGGCAATACTCAACAGGTGGCGGCACGTATAGCCAAACGATTGGGGCCCGATAGTGTGGATGTCTACGATATCGCCGATGTCACGCAGCTGACGTTTGCCGATTATGAGCGGATTATTCTGGGCATTCCCACGTGGGATTTCGGTCAGATCCAATCGGACTGGGAAGAATTTTGGGAGGACCTGGCCGAGATTGATTTTTCCGGGAAAACGGTAGCGCTGTTTGGGTTGGGTGACCAATTTGGTTATGGCGATTATTTTCTCGATGCCATGGGTATGCTGCACGATGTGATAGCCATCAGCGGCCCCAGGCGCATTGGTTTTTGGCCCACGGAGGGTTATGAGTATGATGCCTCCAAGGCCGAGACTGCCGATGGCAGCCAATTTGTGGGCCTGGGTCTTGATGAAGACCAGCAGGAAGATCTTACCGCCGAGCGCCTGGATCAGTGGTGCCAGCAGATCCACGCCGAGTTTGGCCTGGATTCGCCGCTGTCGCTGGGTGATGATTAAGCTTCAGCCACAAATACTGCGCGTATCGGCGCCGGATGGCCCTCGACAGTGCGCCCGGGGTCTTCGGGGTCGAGAAAATCTGCCAGGGAGTGAAAGCGCATCCAATGTGTGGCGCGCTGTTCCTCGGTGGTGGTGTGACAAATATTCACCAGCCGCGGGTTTTTCAGTCCGCACTTCGCCATCCAGCTGATCAGTGTATCGGTAGTGGGGATAAACCAAACGTTATTCATCATCGCATAGCGACCGGGCGGCACCAGTACCTGACCGGGCTCTCCGGTAATAACCAATGTTTCCAACACCAACTGTCCGCCGGGCCGAAGGGTTTCTTTTAGCTCGCGCAAATGATCCATGGGCGAACGGCGGTGATAGAAGACCCCCATACAGAAAGTTGTATCAAAGGCGCCGAGATTGGCCGGTAGCGCCTCAATGCCCAGTGGCAGTACATCCACAGGATAATGCAGGCCAGCCAGGCGCTTGATCATTTGAAACTGCACCACAAACCGGGGCGAGGGATCGATGCCGATCACCCGGGCCGCTCCTGCACCCAGTATGCGCCAGCAGTGATAACCGTTGCCGCACCCCACGTCCAGCACCAAACGCTGAGGCAGGGGCGCAATATGCGGCAGCACCCGTTCCCACTTCCAATCTGAACGCCACTCGGTATCCACATGGATGCCATGCACATGAAAGGGGCCTTTGCGCCAGGGGATCAGCCGCTCCAGTAGTTGTCTTGTCTCATCTCGCTGCTGCTCATTAATATCCCCGGGCGCGCCTATACTGATCTGAGTTGCAAGTTCAACCGCAGAACAGGGCAGCTCGGGTAAGGCGGCCAGAGCCTCAAGCCAGCCGGGCAGGTCGCCATAACGGTTTGGCGACAAGCCGCTGTCAATAGCGCCGGGCAGTGTATCGAGCCAGCGGTGCAGCGTCGGGTGTTGGTTGAGAAAAAGGTGTAGATCGGTAATGTCAATCATCAGGGTTCGCTAGTGAAGAAACGCGCTGGCGGGGCAGAGCACAAAGTCGGCTATTCTAGCCGCTCGTCTCGACAGGCTCAATGCTGTCACTAATCTGTCATAACCGCTGTTGATAATGTGCGTATGAGCACACCTCTCACTATCTTCCGGGCGACGTTAATGATCACTGAAGACCCGCTTTTGCACGAGCTGCAAACACTGATTAGCCAACAGCGGTTAACCACGGTGTTTCAACCTATTGTGGATGTGATTAACCATTCAATAATCGGTTTTGAAGCGCTGGTGCGCGGCCCGGCTGACAGTGCTCTGGCGCGTCCCGATCAGTTGTTTACGGTTGCTGCTCGCGGCGATTTACTCGCCTCCCTGGAGTATGCCTGCCGCGAGAGTGCATGTATGGCATTTACTCGTCTGCAGCTGCCTGGCAAATTGTTTTTAAATATGACCCCCTTGAGCTTTACCGACAGTCATTACCGTGACGGGGTGACCATGGCGATTTTGCGTAAGCTCAGGCTAGATCCCGAGCGAGTGGTGTTTGAGCTGACAGAAAAGCAGCCATTGGACGATCATGCTTTGTTAAGTGATGCCTGTGAACACTTTCGACGTCAGGGTTTTGCTGTCGCCATAGATGACTTGGGCGCGGGGTATTCTGGCTTGCGTATCTGGAGTGAGTTAAACCCGGATTATGTAAAAATAGATCGGCATTTTATCAGTGGCATTGATGGCAGTGCCGTTAAGCGCGAATTTGTACGCTTTATGGTGGAAATTGCTCAGCGTATAGGTAATAAGGTGATCGCTGAAGGCATAGAAACCGAGGCGGAATTTAAAACGTTGATAGCGCTTGGTATTGAATATATGCAGGGGTTTTATCTTGCACGACCGGCCTGCGAGCCTAGGCTGACAGTAGCCGATCACGTTCGTGAGATGCGCAGTACCAGTATGCCCTTATCGCGTGATACTTTTCGTCAAACCCTGCGCGATGTAGTGATCGGCGAACAAGGAATTGCCCCTGGCGTGCCAGTAACTGACATAGTGCAATTACTACGTGCCGATGTGCGCATCAGATGTTTACCGGTGGTGGACAGTAACAATAAGCCACTGGGTATTATCAGTCGTTCAGAATTATTAAATACATTTTCCTGGCGCTATGCCTACGAGCTTCATGGTAATAAACCGGTGGTGAATTTTATCAGCCCGCGCAGCTTGATGATGGATATTAACAGCGACATCCATCAAGCGGGACGTCTGGTTACTGAGGACCCAGAGCAGAATCTTAGCGTGGATATCATTGTCTGTGAGGGAGGCCAGTACGCGGGTGTGGCCAAGGTGCGTAGTATTTTACGCAATATTGCCGATGATCGATTGCGTGCCGCCAGGCACTCCAACCCGCTGACACTGCTGCCGGGCAATGTGCCTTTGTATGAATGGATTGATCAGTTGTTATGTCAGCATGCTGATTTTGTTGTGGCTTATTTCGATATCAATCACTTTAAACCCTACAACGATGCTTTTGGCTATAGCGCAGGCGACGACGTGATTATTATGCTGGGCAATTTGTTGCGCCAGCATATTAATAGCGAGTGTGATTTTCTCGGGCATGTGGGTGGCGACGATTTTATAGTGGTTTATAAAAGCCGTGATTGGCGCGAGCGTTGTATAGCGTTATTTGCAGCGTTTGACCGTCTGGTGCTGGAATCTATGCCTGCGCAGCAACACGAGTACTGGGTGGAAGATCGCCAGGGGCAGCGCCGTCGCTTTGGCCCACCGACACTGGCCATTGGCTGCGTGCACCCCGATCCCGAGCGCTGCCTGACGCATCACCAGGTGGCTATGCTGCTCGCTGATGCCAAGCACCGGGCCAAGGCGCTTGGAGGCAATCAGCTGTTTTTCTCGCGAAGACGGGTTCCAGCAGAGCCCGCCCTTTAATGGCTACAGGTGTGCTATTCTCTTTTCATCAGCTGTGAAAGGAGATAAGCGGGTCGATGTCCAGCTCGGGTTTTAGTGATCTTAAGGCATTAATTGTCGATGATTTTGACAGTTTTCGTCTTAGCGTTATGCGCATGCTGCAGGAATTCGGCTTTGCCCAGGTAGATTCTGCCATCAATGGCAGGGATGCTTTACGCAAATGCAAGGCCACAGACTACGATCTGGTATTGTGCGATTACAATTTAAGCCAGGGCAAAACCGGGCAACAGGTGCTGGAAGAGGTGCGCTTAAACAGGCTGCTGAACGAGAGCAGCCTGTATGTGATGATCTCTGCCGAGTCTAGCAAGCAGATTGTCATGGCCGCTTATGATTATGAGCCCGATGCTTACCTGACCAAACCCATTACCGCTAAAACCTTGCAGCAGCGTCTGCAGCGCTTGATCGCTCAGCGTCAGCAGATGCTGCCCATTTACCGCGCATTGGATGAACGTGACCTGCCTAAGGCGATTGAGGCCTGCCGAGTATTTCTATCGGGTAATAGTCGTTATCGCAACCACTGCCAAAAGTTGTTGGGACGGTTATTGCTGGAGCAGGGCGATTATATCGGTGCCGAGGGGGTATACCGCGAGGTGCTTGATGTGCGCGAACTGGATTGGGCTCAAGTGGGTATGGCTATTGCCCGGCGTGGGCAGGATGACTGGGTCGGTGCTGAGCAATGGGCCGAACAGGCACTGAAAGCCAGCCCTTTGTGCATGAAAGCTTACGATCTGCAAGTGGCATTGCAGCGCGATCGCCAGGACCTGCATGCTCAGCAGGAAATTTTGCAAGATGCTGTAGAACGCTCGCCTCTGTCAATTCGTCGACAACAAATGCTGGGTGAGGTGGCGCTGGTTAATCGCGATATTGAGGTGGCTGTCACGGCATTTAGACGTGCGATAAAATTAGGCGAATATTCTTGTTATGATGACCCCGATACCCACTTGAATTTTGTCCGTGCAGCGTCAGTAGCGGCCATTTCCGGTGAGGAAAAAAACCCTGCTTATCACCGGGAAGTAGCAAAGACACTGAGCGATTTCGAGAATCGCTTCGGCAATAGCGAGATTAACAAAGTCGCCGTTCAGTCGGTCGCCGCCGTGTTTAAATCGGCGTTGGGCGACGCTGTCGGGGCAGAGAAGCAATTGTCGTCGGCTAGAAAAATAGCTGATGATTCTGCGCTTGAAATGCCTTTGCTCATTAAACTCGATTGGCTCGATTGTTACGACAACCTTAATCAGCAGGCTGAGTATAAAAAGCTGTTAGATGAATTGCAGCAGTATCATCAGTCCGATCAGTCGGCGCTCGAGTTATTAGATCGGATGCTGGATGCTCCGACCAGCCAGCAGAACCGACGCTGGCTAGCCGAAATCAATCGCCACGGCATTGGCTGTTATGAAAAACGACAATTTGATGAGGCCATTAATAGTTTTATCAAAGTGTCAAGGAAGTTCCCCCGGCATGTGGGTGTGCGTCTTAATTTACTACAAGCCTATACCGGTAAACTCAAGGAAAATGGTGCTGCGGATTTGTTGGAAAAAGCCGAGCAACTGAGCGCTGAAATAGAACGGGATATAACAGCTGGTAATGAGTCTTTTGAGCGCTATCGTCAGCTTAGAGCGTCTTTGCAGGAAGTGGCGGCAGACATTAAAAATGGAGGGCAGCGTGGATAAAAAAACATCGGTTGATTTTTCTTTTATACTCGCTTCCAGTGTTCACGATATGAAAAATTCTGTGGGCATGCTGTTGCAAACCTTGGAGGCCATAAGTGTCGATCGCACGCCTGGCAGCAGCTTGTCCGACCAGCAGTTGGGTATTTTAGGCTATGAAGCCTCGCGCATTAACAGTGAGCTGGTGCAGTTGCTGGCATTGTATCGTATGGAGCAGCAGTCCATGCCCATGCAAATTGACGAATGCAATATCGATGAGATTCTCAGTGAACAAATGGCGCGCAATGAATTGATGTTTACCTCGCGCGGCATTACTCTGGATTATCACTGTGATCCCGAGCTTTACTGGTACGTGGATGCCGAGTTGCTGGGCGGCGTGGTCAATAATTTACTGGTGAATGCCGCACGTTATTGCCACCAGACTGTACGATTGTTGGCTAAAATAAAAGGGTCACTGCTGCATATCGCTATTGCCGATGATGGCGGCGGCTTCCCTCAAAAAATGCTGGATGCCCCTATAGAGCCTCATGCCGGTGTGTCTTTTACCACTGGCAGCACTAATCTGGGGCTACTGTTCGCAACGCAGGTGGCAAAATTGCACGTAAATGGCGCGCAGCAGGGCCGTCTGTGCCTCAGTAATGGCGGTGAATTAGGCGGTGGTATAGTCGAGGTGCTGCTGCCCTGATCCGCGCTCTTTAAGAGGCCTATAAGGGGCTCGGAGTACTTGAATTCTCGCTCATGCTGTAGCATCATCCCAAGCCAAAGGGTTTGCCTCACTAAGGAACTTCGCATGCTTAAAATCCGCTTTAAAAATAAGAAATACAGTGCGGTATGGCTGGTAGAGCCCAAGGTCACTATTGGTCGCGGTCGTGATAACCAAGTGGTTGTGAGTGCCCCTAATGTGGCAGATCAACATCTTGAAATTCTGGTGGATCGCGATAACCTGACACTGGTCAATCTGGCGCCTGATTCTCCGGTTATGGTAAACGGCAAGCCCGGTACTGACAAACAGTTGCTCGTGGCTGGGGATACTATTACCCTGGCCGATATCGATTTGGAAATTATTGATCCGAAACAGGATTTGTCGGCCAAACCGGCACCAAAGCCCGAGCAACAGACCAGCCCACGTATTCCTAAAGCCACCGGCTGGGCCCTTAAGGCTAATCATAGCGCCCTGCAGAACCGGGTTTTTCCGCTCAAGCTTAAAAATACTATCGGTCGCTCCAGTGAGTGTGATATTTGCGTGGCTGCTGCTCATTTGTCTCGACGACACGCGGACTTGACCATTGTTGAGGGCGTCTTGTTTGTTAAAGATCTGGGTTCCGCCAATGGCACCTATCTCAATGGCAAGCGTATTACTGAGGCGCGTATCAAACGTGGCGATGAACTGCGATTCGATACTTTGAGCTTTGGGGTAATTGGTCCGGCCGATGACATGGCTAAAACAACTGTGCGCAGTGCAACTGGTCAGCCCAAAACTGGCGCCGTCAAAAAGCCGGTGCCAGCGCGGGTAATTCAGGAATACAGCGCAGAGGCAGACAAGCCTGCGGCCGCGGGTAATCCCCGCTATGCAACGGGCGGCTTGATTGTGTTGGC
>DATBNH010000463.1:0-2435 GCA_036554405.1 Cellvibrionaceae bacterium
TCAGATCTGTCTTCGATATATTCTACTTGGGCAGGCGTGACCGTCGTCGCGTGTTGAATCTCGTTAGAGCTGATGTCTTAAGTATCTTAGAAACATCAACAGCATTGCGACAGGAGGAGTTCTTTGTTGCGCTAAAAAATATCGATAAAGTTGGGGTCGATTTTGTAGATAAATTATTCATTACTGCATCTGTTAGGGCAAAAGATACAGATACCAAGCTGATTGATCAGATGAGCGATCTATTAGTTAGGCTTGATCCGGCGTTACAACAAGAAATAGTTTCAGTTTATCGCTTACTCATTACCTGTCGGCTACTCAGCGAAAGGGTTTTTACTTGTTATGAACAGGAAAGATATGAGGATGCGGTGAGCGTTGTCTGTCATTTGACACCTCTGATTCTGAGGTTAAAAAAGAATGCGAAAAAGATGCTTAGGGTTTAGTTGTAATCTGTCGCGCCGACGGCTGTTGTGGGTAAAGATCAACTCAAAGGCGGACTATCGACGTCGATGCATTTCAATAGGTGTTTTTGTCATAACTCCAGTTCAGCTGGGCGGAAATTGAACCATTGCCATCTAGCATTATTCCAACAAATGGTTTGTTTAAAACTGGGTAAGCAAACCTCGCCATACCTGAGACCATACTCTGCGTGGTAATTTCACTTTTGAAGGGAAGTTACGTTATCACATTAAGCGATAAAGCTCGATCTTTGGCAAGGTGTTCGGTCAAAACACAACTTTCGCTCACCTACTAAAAGTCACGCTATCGCTATACGTGATAACGTTCGATCTCTGGCAAGGGTTGGGTCACAACACAACTTTTGCTACCCTGCTAGAAGTCACGTGATCAGCCAGCGTGATAAAAGTTCAATCTGTGGTAACCTTTGGGTCACCAACAGAGACACTTTGCGTGTCAAGACCACACAAACCCAATAAAACATGGGCAAGTCAGCCATCCAAAAAGTTCGATGTCGGCCTGATGTGGCATAATGTGCATTCAACGAAATTAACAAAAAACGCCTTATTTCAAAGCGTTTTTGAAAGTTCGATCATTATTGTACGGTTCAGGCAAAAGTCAGCATTTTGGATTGGTTTTGGATTGGATCGGCTTGCGTGTCATGAAGCCAGTCTCGCACTTCCAGCCGCAACTCGCCCGGCAGAATATGGCGTACCGCATATGTATTGTGCAAAAGCTCACGCCGTTCTGCAGTCTTCGCAGACCGATAGGTGTCGACCAAGGTGCTGAACCGTTTGACGTATTCAGCTTTCTGCTTTCGCAGTTCTGCTGGATTTGGCATTTGGTCCAGTTGGCCGCGCAACTGGCTCAGCTCAAAATTCGCCGCTTGTTTTGCCGTTTCGAAGGACGGTTTGTCCAATGCACCATCGATCAAGAGGTCGGTCATTCGAGCGCATTTAGTTTCCAGTGCCTCAATGCGAGCCGCAAGCGAGCGGCGGCTGGCCTCCAGTTCTGTATTGGCGTGCCCAGTGTCCCAGCGGTCTTCCAATTCTTTGATATCAGTGGGTCCAAGTTGTGTTTGTGACAGATGAGACAGCAAGGCGGTGTTGATCTTGTCCTCGCGCATACTGGTCATCTTGCATGTCTTCTTTGGGCACCGATAGTAGACTCGGGCTTTTTGCAGTTCGGGCACCATCGGCCCATCACACAGGCCACATCGAAACACGCCCTGAAATTGATGGTTGTGCCGCGTCACTTTAGGACCGCATCGCCCCGCCTTTATCTGTTGCACCCGCGCAAATTGCCGTTTTGTCACCAGGGGCTCGTGCTGCCCTTCAAACGTCTCGCCTGTCCGTTCAATCGTGATCAGGCCGTGGTAGAAGGTGTTGCTCAGGATCTTTTCAATCGCGTGCAAACTGACCAGCCCGTTGTGATGCCCACGCAGTCCCCTGCGGTTCATTTCAATGTGCAGGCTGCGTAGCGAATTCTGGACGCTGAGATACAAGCCATAAAGCTCTTTGATCAGCGGCGCATTTATTGGGCAGGGTGTTTTTGCCTGACCACGACCAGTGTCGAGATATCCAAGCGGTGCTTTGAACGGGTAGAGCCCTTGTTTGAGGCGTCCATAGAGACCTTTGCGGGTTTCTTCGCGCTGGTTGCGTGAAAAGTCAGCTGCGATGACGGCTAGAAAATCTGCCGTCATGCGCCCGCCCCGCGTCGTGAAATCAATCGGTTCGGTTGCAATATGAAAGACGATGTTGGCGTCCATCAGCTCTGACACGATGGCCCAGTCGTGCAAGTTACGTGCCGAGCGATCTAGCTTGTGGACCACCAAGCCTTCTGCATGCCCCCGTCGCAATCGCTTGATCATCTGGTTGAAGACCGGGCGTCCAGCTTTGGACGCGGTCTCTTTTTCCTCGAACCATTCGGAAATGAGCAGGCCTCGCTTCAGGGCGCACTCTTCAATGGCTGATCGTTGTTCT
>DATBNH010000465.1:0-3284 GCA_036554405.1 Cellvibrionaceae bacterium
GCAAACGCCTGCGCCCCATTGAAGTGGTGGAGGATTACCGCACCACGATTTTTGACGAGTTGGACCTGCAACGCGAAGCGGCTAACGCCTCACAACTGCGGCGCAATTTTCTTAACTCGCCGCTGCTCTATGTGCCGGAAATCATGTGGGATTACACCCGCAACAATGTGCTGGTAATGGAGCGCATCAGCGGCATTCCGGTCACCGATATCGCCGCCCTCAATGCCCAGCAAACAGACATGAAAAAACTCGCCGAGCGCGGCGTAGAGATCTTTTTCACCCAGGTGTTCGAGCACAACTTTTTTCATGCGGATATGCATCCGGGCAATATTTTTGTGTCGCGCGATAACCCTGCACTGCCCCAGTATATTGCCGTGGATATGGCCATTGTCGGCTCGCTCACCCGCGCCGATCAGTATTATCTGGCGCGCAATATGCTCGCCATGTTCCGCCGCGATTATCGCCAGGTAGCCGAGCTGCACGTTCAAAGCGGCTGGGTACCGGAGCACACCCGCATTGAAGAGCTGGAGGCAGCGGTGCGCACCGTGTGCGAGCCGATTTTTGAAAAACCGCTTAAAGATATTTCTTTTGGCCTGGTGTTGTTAAGCCTGTTTCGCACCGCGCGGCGCTTTGATATGCCGGTGCAGCCGCAACTGGTATTGCTGCAAAAAACCCTGCTCAACATCGAGGGGCTGGGCCGCCAGCTCTACCCGGACTTAAACCTGTGGGAAACGGCGCATCCGTTTTTAGAGCAGTGGCTGAAAAGGCGCTTCTCGCCCACTAATTTATGGCGCGAACTCAAGCGCTACGGCCCCGAGTGGCTAGAGCAGTTCCCCCAGGTGCCGCAACTGATTTTTAAGGGACTGGAAAACCTGCAACAACTCGAACCTATGCGCGCCGCTCTGGTCGAAGCCCAGCAGCAACAGGCCCGGGCCGAGCAGCAACAACGCCAGCGCAGGCGCCGCAGTATGATTGCACTCATCGCTCTTACTGGCGCGGCAGTTCTGGCGCACGAGCCCTTGCAACGCATGCTCGAAACTCTTGCGTGGCACGATATTCCCGCTGGCAGTATCGCACTTGTGATCCTTGCCATAGCCGCCTGGGCCAGCCGATGATAAAGTGTGCTGCCTCGAGGCCCCGGCAGGCTAACCGAACAGGATATGACAACAGCAGGATTTGCATTATGATAAATAAGCTCTTCAACCAACACCAAGTAAGCTTGGCCCTTATCGGTTTGCTCGCCCTTGCCGGCTGCGTTAGTAAGGACGACCCGCCCACAAGGCAAGTCTCCAGCAGCGCCTCATCGGTTGCCTCCAGCGCATCTTCTACCAGCTCGTCATCCCCCAATGGCAATGCCTGGACACAGGGCGTATTTCCACCAGCCGATCAATTTGTTAATCGCTGCGAAAACCCCAGAAGCGGCATCGCCCCCTATAACGGCCAGCCCTACCCCGATGAGCAGGGCACTTTTATCGACGAGAACAATTTTCTGCGCTCAGTCAGTAACGACCTGTACTTGTGGTACGACGAGATTACTGATCGCAACCCTATGCTCTACACCACACCCAATTACTTTGACTTGCTGAAAACCAATCAGCTTACGCCCACAGGCGCGGCAAAAGATCAGTTTCACTGGTCAGAACCTACCGCACAAAATCTGGCCCGCTCAGAGGGTGGGGTAAGTGCCGGTTACGGCATACGCTGGGCGCTGCTGAGCGCAGTGCCCCCGCGTGAGGCGGTGGTGGTCTATACCGAGCCCGGCTCTCCGGCTGATGAAGCCGGTATTGAGCGCGGTGCCCGGGTGCAAAAAATAAATGGCGTGGACTTGGTAGGGGACAACACCAACGCCGGTATTGATACCCTGAATGAAGGCTTATACCCGAGTGAACTGGGGGTTACCTTTGAATTTGAAATTCTCGACCTGAATGCTGATACCCCGCGTACTGTTAGCCTGACTACCGAACAAGTAAACATCGCCGCGGTTCAAGACAACAAGGTAATTGAAACTCCCACCGGCAAAGTGGGGTATATGGTGTTTAACGCTCATATAGCACCGGCAGAGGCTGCGCTTAAAGTTGCCATTGAGCAGATGGAAACCGACGGTGCCAGCGACCTGATACTGGATTTACGCTACAACGGCGGTGGCTTTTTGTATATCGCCAGCCAGTTGGGCTATATGATTGCTGGCAGCCAGAGTAACGGTGCCATTTTTGATAATCTGGAATTTAACGACAAGCATCCCACCCACGATCCAGTGACGAATGCCCCACTGGAACCCGAACCTTTTTATAACACCACGCTGCAGGGCAACTCGCTTCCGACATTAAACTTAAGCCGTGTATTTGTACTGGCCGGCGGCGGCACTTGCTCGGCATCCGAGGCTATTATCAATGCGCTAGGCGGAATTGATGTAGAGGTGATTCTGATAGGTAATGCCACCTGCGGTAAGCCCTACGGTGCCTATATGCTTCACAATTGCGGTGCCTCTTATTACACCACCCAGTTCCGCGGCTCTAACGATAAAGGCTGGGGCGATTACTCCGATGGCTTCTTCCCCGGCAACCCCGGCAGTAGCAACCCCGCCGAGCTGGCAGGCTGCCAGGTCAATGATGATTTTAATAATCTTCTGGGTGACCCCAATGAAGCGCGCTTGGCCGCTGCCTTATACTACCGCGAGAACGGCAGTTGCCCGGCAGGTACGGTGCCTGAAAAAACCAGCCGAGGCGCTCAGCAAAAAGCCCAAAATGCCGCCCGTGCCGATGGTTTTATTTATCACCCACCGGGCCTTGGCGATAAAATCATGAGGGCGCCACAATGATTCGCTCACTTTTTTTAGCAGCCAGCTTGGTTGTTCTGGGCGGATGTCAGGCTACCACAGGTCACAGCGAGCCCGCCCCCGCCCTGTTAACCAACGCCGATCAGGAGCAGGTGCGCGCCGAGATTAAAACGCGCATTGCTACCGCCCTCGGAGCCGACACAATGTTGTCGGCCACAGCACTTACCGAAAGTTATATAGTGGCAATTGAACCGCGCTCGCGGGCCAGCTTGCAAAACCAGGGGATAGAGGGCCGCTGGATGGAGGGCCCCGATCACTTTGAACTCTACCGCCATGGCGAGGCGTGCATATTGCGCCACCGCCAAAGCGAAAAAGAATGGACGTTAGAGTACGCCGAGTGCGAAGTTATTGTTGAATAATTGTTAGTGACCTCCCCCACCCCGGCCCTCCCCCGCAAGCGGGGGAGGGAGCGAAGCACTCCCCTCCCGCTTGCGGGAGGGGTTGGGGA
>DATBNH010000495.1:0-5464 GCA_036554405.1 Cellvibrionaceae bacterium
GCCCATTTGGTTTTGTCTCAGGCTCGTAGCAGAAGAAACCTGCCAGCTTCTTAGCAAGCCGCACGACATGAAGATTAACTGCGCCAACGGATGGATAATCAAGAGCATCCATAACCTGAGCTGCGGTGGCACTCGGGTCAGGCAGGCTCAGATAAAAAGACAACAACTTACGATCTTCTGAATTCAGCATGATTTTTCTTGGCTAACATTTATATATCGCGCATGCGCATTAATTCCCCATGTCCTGCCTGTTATCTCACCACACCCGCTTGTTAACTTATTGATTATAATAACCTTTTAAAAAAGCCAGGCGTAAAAATGAGCATTGTAAAGCCGTTAAACGCGCACAGTTTCTACCCCAAGCCCAATACACATAGAAACAGCACAACTTAAACAGCTAGCAAGCCAACTGGAGCGAGAATTTTGGAGGGAGGTACGGCATTTTCTGAAAACTCACCCCTTTCCTCCTATTCCCTGAGACTCCTTGAGCGGCCCCGGTTGAGTCGGGGCGGCGCTAATGGTTAACCATAGGCCACTTTGGCGCGCTGATCAACTTTTTTCAGATGGAGGGTTTTGGGCCCCCGCCTTCGCGGGGGTGACGGCATAAGGAACGGAGGTCACGGTGGAACTAGCAGGGGGGATGGTGGTGTGGTTAATGTGGTGCGTTGATCAAGATTGGATGGATTCCCTTCTTCAAGGGAATGACGGTGGGGTATAAGGGAATGACGTCAGGAATGGCTTGTAGATCGTGCTCCATGCCGGGAGCGATACGCGTTTTGGCTATGCTTTGTGCTTACTTCAAAGCCGACGCAAACATCCCCATTTCAAACAGGCCCTCCTTGACCTTCGGGCAGCCAAAGGCTGTGTATTCGGCTTTAGCATCCTGCGTCGCCCTATCTCCTGCGTCCATGCAGTCGTGCCGATTTGTCCCGTTCTCCGTTAACCGTCTATTGGCTGCCAGAACCTGTCCCCCCTCGGTAGATAAAAGTTCTCGGTATCGAGCGAGATAACCACTTGGCTGGCGCGGCCGATTAGGGTGTCGCGTGGTACAAAGCCAAACACTCGGGAGTCTACACTGTTATCACGGCTGTCACCCAGCATTACATAATGGCCCTCGGGCACTGTTATAGTGTCAAAGTTGGCGCGGCTGGAGGCGGTGTTGTGGATGCGTATGGTGTGGGTGCTAATGGCGCCTTCAGCACCTGGCAATTGTTCCAACCAATCGCTGTGGTTGTCGCCCTGGTTCAGGGCGGTGTAAGTGAGCGCTTGGCCGTTAAGTATCAGGCGGTTATCGCGCATGGCCAGGGTGTCTCCCGGAATGCCCACTACGCGTTTTATCAGGCGTATGCCGGTTTCAGGGTGGCTGAATATGACTATCTCGCCCCGGGCTGGGTCGTTCAGGTGATACAGCGATACACCGGTAAAAGGCAGCTGCACATCATAGGCGAGTTTGTTCACGCCAATGCGGTCACCTACTATGATGCCGGGGTACATAGAGCCGGACGGGATATGGTTCCAGTCGGCCACGGCGCTGCGAAAAACCAGCATAAGTAAAACAAATAGTATAAAACCGCGATTGTCTTTCCAGGTTTGAGCGAGTTTGTTGTTCATTATGTTCTCTGTCTGCCGTAATTGAGGGGGTAATAAAACCTGCGCCTGCCTTACGACCGAGCGGAGCCCGGTAAGTTCAGCGCTCACCCACGGCTAGCCAGGCGGGCATGTCGATACTCACGGGGCCAGTAAAGCGCTCGGCTAACCGCGCCTCTACCGCATCTGCCACTGGCGCGAAGGCATCACCCATGTTGTGTTTGAGCAATACCAAGGGCGCAAACGAGCGCAACATGCCGCGCCACAGCGTGCGAATATCGCCCTCTCGCACGCTATGCGTTACCCCATGCAGGGAAACGTTAAACCCCGCCGCACTCATTTCAGCCATAAAATCATCGGCTTCAGACAGCGGTGGCTTGCCACCGCCTTTGGGCATATCGGGCAGGGCTTCGCGCAAGCTTTCGAAAACGGCGTTAAAAATGGGTTGCTCGGGGTTAAGCTGCCAGCTGGATACAATGGCCCGCCCGCCAGGCTTAAGCACACGGTAGAGTTCACTAAAGCCCCGCGCCCGGTCGGGGAAGAACATTAACCCGAACAGTGAAAACGCGGCGTTAAAGTGTTGGTCCGCATAAGGCAACTCCTGGCCATCACCGCTTATGGGGTAGATATTGTCTACGCCCGCCGCGTCGATTCTGGTTTGCAGTATGCTCAACATTTCGGTAGAAAAATCCAGCGCATCTACTCGCGTTACTTGCTCGGCCGCACAAAGTGCCAGGGTACCGGGGCCGGTGGCAATATCGGCAATGGTGTCTTCTGCTTGTACATTGCCCAGGGCCAGAGCATCACGGGCAAAGGCTTCGAACAGCGGTAAGCTGAGTTCAGTGTAGCCCGGGGCCACTAAGTTCCAAGCCAGCGGGCTGGCCAAGGGGGAGGTGTTGTTGGTCATGGATTTCTCTTTATTATAAGCTGTGTGAAAAGCTGGATTCCCTCCTTCGAGGGAATGACGGATGAAACGGGAATGACGGGTAAAGAGGGGGCGGCAATACTCTACTTTTAAGCCTCTTCGGGCTCCATATAGATTCCTTCCATATCCTCTTCGGGTAGTTCATCGGCGTTAAAATCTTCGGGCGCGTTGCATCCGCCGCTGCTGGGTATCGGTTCCGGTTCCAAAACAATAATAAAGTCGTCGGTGTTGCTGGGCATTACCCAAACACTGTCGAGGGTCCACGCTTCCTTGTCTTTACGCGCTTCTATATACACCAGGCCATCAGCTTTAGTGCCAGAAATTTCGTACCGCACAAGGAGGGTATTGTAAAAATAGTTGCCACTAAAAAACCAGCTGGGCTTTATGGGTGAACCCAATTGCTCAATCACCTCGGGATGCGATTGTATGGCCGCGATAGATTCGTAGTAAGCATCGCCTTTGAAGAGTTTGTAGTAGGACGTAGCTAAAAAAACAAAGCCACAAAAACCGGCGAAGGAGCTGATAACAAGGACGATAAGCCATTTTTTTTGCATACACGATACCTGTGTTTTTGGTGATCAACGAATCATCGAGTCACCGATCATTTATTCGATTATTTCAAACGGTAGCATTTTTCGTCAATCAAAGAAACTTTGTTAATAGGTTCCATCCAGTTTCATCGTTCATCGTTCGACTTCTGAAATGTCGTTGGTTGGCACAGAGTTTAAGCAGTGTGCCTCGACCGATAACCCTCGACTTTGGCTTCCTGCGTCGTCCTATCTCCTGCATCCCTGCAGTCGTCCTCCAGCCCCTCCCACAAGTGGGAGGGGGGTAAGATCTGACGCTCTCACAAGTGGGATTTGTCGTGCCGATTTGTCCCATCCGACATCAGACTTCCGACGTCAGACGTTTACCGTTCTCCGTCCTCCGTTCCCCGTCTCGGCCTATACCGGACTAGTAATCACCCCGTTACAAATCGGTTGCATAGCCGTCAGGCTGTCCATCAGCGTGGCGCTGCCGAGACCGTGATTGGGGAATAAGGTGGGGAACAGGTTTTGTTCACCGTGCAGGGCCATGTAGTTAAGAATTAACGTCTCTACTAATAAGTTAACGTTGTTGGCCGCCGGGCTGGAGGCGGTTTCTACATCGCCGCTGGGGCGCATATAGCCGAGCTGTTGATGAATAGCTTGTTCTTCTGGCGTGGCGCCAATAATGGTGGGTTGTCCGGCAGGGTTGTACACCAAAAAATAAGAGGCGGCGGTCTGTTGGCTGTCGCCGGTCCATACGCCTTTACCGCGGCCACCGGCCGAGTCATCAATCATGCCGTTAGAAAAAACCGAGCCATCGCTGAATACATAAATCATTACCGGCACACCCAGGCGCGCGGCGTATTCCAGGCAGGCGCCAATGCAGCGGCCCACGCGCAAATCGCGTGCCTCGCCAGTGGCGCGCTCGCCGGTGTGGTAATCGTAACCGCCCATGGTTACCGTGCCGGCGCCGGCATAACCGTTCATGACCAGTTTCATTACCGAGGCGGTTTTGCGAAATTCACCGTCGCCATCAAACTCGTCAAAACTGAAAATACCACCGGGGCCCACAATGTCAGCATCGGCCACCGGGTCTATGGCGGAGGGGTTGCCGAAACGGTCGGCAAGGTCGGCGCTTTTTACATAGCCGCAACGCATTAACTCTTTAAGCACGGCATCGCGACTGCTGCCGGTATTCACCGCGCCCAGTTTGGTGTTACTAAGCCGCACCATAGATTCCATTACCGCAACGGTATCCGATTGGCTGAGCAGGCTGACCAAGTCGCCCACATCCACCAGGCCACTGACATCGCTGGGGCGGTCCACTTTGGTGGGGCGCACTTCCGGGTTCATGAGCATTTCCGGGGCCAAGGAGTTGCCGCCAGAGTCACTATTACGCGAGCCAATAAGCGCCAGCAATGAGCCATTAGCACCGGCGCGATTGATACCGTACATGGGGTTGTGGGGGTTGTTGCCGGTGTCGTTTTCTGAGCGCGCCGGAATAACCGCGCCGTTAATATTAGCCGCACGGCCAGCGCCGAGTTTTTCTAAAATGCCCAGCAACATGCCGCTGTCGGAATGAAAGGCGAGGCCTAAATCGGTATTGATAAAATTGGTGGTGGCCGAGGCCGGCGTCATATCGCCAGGCAAGCCCTGCTTGCTGTAACCGGCGGTGCTGAGAAAGTCGAGCTGCCCACCCTGTTTGCCCACCAATACATTACTGCCGGCCATGCTGGCGCCACCGGCGAGATCAAAACAGATAAAGGGAATTTTGCCCGCGCCCTGGGTGGCAATACCGCAGGCGTTGCGCAGGGCGGCAATATCGGGCGATAAATCGGCCAGTGCCGGGTTGGACAATAAACCCAGCATGGAACCACCCAGCACCGTGGCGGTACCCGCGCGAAAGCCCTGGGCAATTAACTCACGGCGCGTTACCGGGCGAGCGTGATCGTTAAGCAGCAGGGGCGCATCCGGGTGCAGGGGCGAAGGTCGTTTCATAATCGGGTGCCCTATTGAATCAGCATAACGGCGCTGCCGAGTGCAGCGGCGCAGGTGGCTTTAACAACTGTATAAGTACGGCCCGCAGCACAGTTGTTGCCGCAAGTGGTCATAATGGTAATCAAACTGTTAAGTTCATCGCGCAACAGCGCCGGATCGGCCTGGGTGTTTAACGGTGTACCGTTAATCTCTGTACCCAAAAGCCGGCCCAGTATCGGCTCAATGATTTGCGTGCGGCCGCTGCTATTAAAAGCGGTAGACACCTGCGCATTAAAATTAAAGCTGCCAAATAAATTATCGCGTGCAGCGCTTCCGGGTGAGCTATCGCCCACCAGCGCGTTGCAATAAGACACCGCCAATTGCGTAATACCCATTTGCTGCGCGGCCAAAAATCCGTCGAGCTGGGTAAGCGTGGGCAATTGTTGCT
>DATBNH010000513.1:0-2908 GCA_036554405.1 Cellvibrionaceae bacterium
CACCGGTGGCCACAAACATCCCCAGGCCCCGCCGCTTCTCCAGTAGCCCCTCATCCGCCAGCGCCTGATAGGCCTTGGCCACGGTCAGATGGTTAATGCGGTAGTCGGCTGAGAGTTGGCGAACAGAGGGCAGGGCCTCACCTTCAACCGCAGCGCCACGCAGGATCAGGTCGGTGACCTCCTGTTGCAGCTGCCGGTACATCGGCTGATCGTCGCTCCACTGTTTGTTCATTGCCGCTCATTGTCTCTTTGGTATGGTGATATACATAACTATAACACCATAGCTGAATTGTGCAATAAAAAAGTGAGATGCAATGCAAAAGGCATAAATAAGCGGTGAATTCAAGACTGGTCAGCCGGGGGTATTTGCGCATAATGCACCTACCAGCCTTTGGCGCTGAGGGCGCTCTACTGCGGAAAAGCCGAGTTTGGTCATTTATCAGCCACTTTTTCGTTAAACAGAACCGCTATAAGCCTCAAAATTGGCTGAAAACTGCCTCAACCCGGACTTTCCCTCGTTGCCAACGCCTAAGTCCGACAGGCTGCTAGCCGGCCCGGCAACTGCCCGGCCTTCACCGAAAATCCGGAGCAATACCGCATGATCAGTATTTCCCAACGCATTGCCGAAGAACTGGGCGTACGCGAGCCGCAAGTCAGTGCCGCCGTGTCCCTGCTGGATGAGGGCGCTACTGTGCCTTTTATCTCGCGTTATCGTAAAGAAGTGACCGGCGGCCTGGACGACACCCAAATGCGTAATCTGGAGGAGCGCTTGCGCTATCTGCGCGAGCTGGAAGATCGCCGTGCGGCCATCCTGAAAAGCATTACCGAACAGGAAAAGCTCACTCCGGAGCTGGAGCGCGACTTATTGGCTGCCGATACCAAAACCCGGCTGGAAGATTTGTATCTGCCCTACAAGCCTAAGCGACGCACCAAGGGTCAAATTGCCATTGAAGCGGGATTACTGCCGCTGGCGGATGCTTTATTTGAAGACCCGACGCTGGATCCGGAAACCGAAGCGGGTAAATACCTCAATGCCGAGCACAAGATTGAAGAAACCAAAGCGGCCCTGGATGGCGCCAAATATATTTTGATGGAGCGTTTTAGTGAAGACGCCGACCTGTTGGGCAAGCTGCGCAGCTTCTTACAGCGCGAGGCCCACTTAACAGCGCGAGTGGCGCCGGGTAAAGAGTCTGATAATGCACAAGAGGTGCAGAAATTCCGCGACTACTTTGAACACGATGAGCCACTCAAGTCCACGCCATCTCACCGGGCGCTGGCCATGTTCCGCGGCCGCAACGAGGGCGTACTCAACTTGGCTATCACTCTGGGTGAAGAGCAAGAACCGGGCGCCACCCACCCCTGTGAAGTGATGGTGGCCGAACGCTGGAATATTAAGGACCAGAGCCGAGCTGGGGACAAGTGGCTGCTGGAAGTGGTGCGCTGGACCTGGCGGGTAAAACTGTTAACCCATTTGGAAACCGATTTATTAGGCGAGCTGCGTGAGCGTGCAGAGGAAGACGCCATTAAAGTGTTCGCCTCCAATCTCAGTGACTTGTTGCTGGCCGCGCCCGCCGGACAAAAAGCCACCATCGGCCTTGACCCAGGCCTGCGTACCGGGGTGAAAGTGGCCGTGGTTGATGCCACGGGTAAAGTGGTGGACCATGGGGCGATTTTCCCCACCGCGCCGCAGTTTAAAATTGATCAGGCCGAGGCAGTATTGCGTGCCCTGTGTTTGAAGCATGATGTCGGTTTGATCGCTATTGGCAACGGCACCGCCAGCCGCGAAACCGAAAAATTCGTTAAAGACATGCTGAAAAAATTCCCCGAGCTGACCGCCAAGGCGGTAATGGTGAACGAGTCTGGGGCCTCGGTGTATTCTGCCTCAGAGTTCGCTGCCAAAGAATTTCCCGATCTGGATGTAACCATTCGCGGCGCTATTTCTATTGCTCGCCGCCTGCAAGACCCCTTGGCCGAACTGGTGAAAATTGACCCTAAATCCATCGGAGTGGGTCAGTACCAGCACGATGTGTCTCAGGCGCAACTGGCGCGCTCGCTGGACGCAGTAGTAGAAGACTGTGTAAATGCCGTGGGGGTGGAAGTCAACACCGCTTCGGCGGCGCTGCTGGCGCGAGTATCGGGCCTTAATACCACGCTTGCCAATAATATTGTCGAATTTCGCGATGCCAACGGCGTTTTCCCCTCCCGTGCCGCCTTAAAAAAAGTCCCTCGCTTTGGCGAAAAGACCTTCGAGCAGGCTGCGGGCTTTTTGCGTGTTGCCGGTGGTAAAAACCCACTGGATGCCAGCGCGGTTCACCCGGAATCCTATACTTTGGTAGAGTCCATTGCCCGCAAGCATGAGCGCGATATTAAAAGCCTGGTGGGCGATTCGGGCTTTTTGCGCAGCCTTAAACCGGCCGACTTCGTGAATGAAAAATTCGGTGTGCCCACCATTACCGATATTCTAAAAGAGCTGGATAAACCCGGCCGCGACCCACGCCCGGAATTTAAAACCGCCGCGTTTCAGGAGGGTGTGGAAACTATTAAAGATCTGAATCCCGGAATGATTCTGGAGGGCACAGTCACCAACGTCACCAACTTTGGCGCCTTTGTCGATGTGGGCGTGCATCAGGATGGCCTTGTGCATATTTCGGCGCTGTCGAATACCTTTGTTAAAGACCCGCGCGAAGTGGTGAAGGCCGGCGATATCGTCAAGGTAAAAATTATGGAAGTGGATGTACCGCGCAAACGCATAGGCCTGTCTATGCGCCTGGATGACACCCCCGGCGAAAAAGCCGAGGGCGCCGCACAAAAAGGTCCGCGTGCCGGCTCGCCAAACCAGAACCGCAACGCCGGCCGCAACAATCCCCAGCCCGCTACCCTGGGCAGTATGGGTGCATTGCTTCAGCAA
>DATBNH010000541.1:0-5886 GCA_036554405.1 Cellvibrionaceae bacterium
CAGGTGGCCTCAGCGGTGGATATTGTGATTCAACAAACCCGGTTTGGCGATGGCTCGCGTCGGGTAAGTTGTATTTCGGAGATAACCGGTATGGAAAATGGCACTATTCAGTTGGTGGATATTTTTCGGTACCAACAAACAGGGTTTGATAGCGAGGGCAAGGTGGTAGGGCATTACGCTGCTACGGGCGCTGTGCCCTCCTTCTATGAAGAGCTGCGCGCGCGCGGTGTCGATGTGGATATGAGTATCTTTCAACCATGATAAGCAACCTGACAGACCTGGGCATTTTGGCCCTTACCGTGGTGTTGGTTTTTGTTGCCGCGCTATGTGCATCGCTGGCTTTTGGTCGCGGTGCCACCGATTATTTTGGCCACTACCAAAAAACCTTTACCTCTGGCGCCAAGCAAGAGTTGTCCGAGATGTTTATCTTTATGGACACCACACAACTGTTCTTGCTCAATATTTTAATATTGATTCTGGTGCCTATTGGTTTGCACTTTCTGTTTCAACTCTGGGTAATAACCGCCTCTGCATTTGTGGTTCTGTTAATAATTCCCGGTGTTGTCTGGAAGCGTATGCGCACCAAAAGACTAAATAAGTTTGAAGAGCAACTGCCAGATGTTTTTATGATGCTATCCAGCAGTTTGCAAGCGGGCACCAGTATGAATATGGCTTTGATCGATGTAGTCAAGCAATCGGTGCCACCGGCAAGCCAGGAGTTTGGATTATTAGTCAAACGTATGCAGTTGGGGATTACCCTGGAAGACAGCTTGGTTGAGTTGGAAAAACGCATACCGCTACAGAGTTTTGTGATGGCAAGCTCAGCTATTCGCATCAGCCGCGAGGTCGGTGGCAATCTGGTAGAAACCATACAGAGCATGGCCGATACCTTGCGCCGTAAAAAAACCATGGAGGGAAAAATCGACTCACTCACCGCTCAAGGGCGTGCTCAGGGACGGTTTATGGCTTTGTTGCCAGTGGCCCTGGCGATCCTGCTCAGTTTTATTGAGCCGGAGGCCATGCGTAAGCTCTATACCACCCGCGAAGGGCTAATGGTGCTGACGGTGATGGTATTTATGCAGATCATGGGTTTTGTATTTATTCGTAAAATCACCAGTATCGACAGTTAAGGCGAGCCAATGAAAGAGACACTGATTGCATTTCTGGCCGGTGGCGCTATTGCAGGTGCGGTCATCTCGCTGATTTATTTTGTGGCCGCCCTAAGCTATATGCTCACGGACGAAGAGCGCTCCTATATGGACGAGCCGCCGGCCTTTATGCGACCCATATGGCCACTGATTCGTCTAGTAACTTATGCCATTGGCAGCAACTTACCCAGCTCCTATCTTACTAAGGTGGATAACAACCTGCAAAAAAATGGTGTGAGTTTTATGGTGACCGCTGAGGAATATATTTCGGCGCGGTTGGTAATCGCCATGCTGTTGCCGATTTTAGGTTGGCTGGCGCTGGCCGGTTCCGGTGATGTCGACCCCATGCTCTTGGTTTTGCTGGCACTGGGAGGCTATTTTTTACCCGTGGCCTGGGTAAAAGATACGCGCCGCAAACGCGATGCTGAACTGATAAAAAGTTTACCGGTGTATTTAGAATACCTGACCATGTGTGTGGATGCGGGACTTAATTTTTCCGGCGCTCTTAAGCAAGCGGTAGACAAGGGTCCACGCGGCGCTATGCGCAATGAATTTCGTATTGTACTGCGTGACATAAGCTCTGGTCAGACGCGTGCCGATGCGCTTAATCGCTTATCGGAGCGGGTGGATCTTAAAGATGTATCGGTATTTGTGCGCGCTGTGGTGCAGGCCGAGAAAATGGGATCCAGTATGAAAAACACTCTGCTGGTGCAGGCGCAGCAGCGTTTGAATGAGCGCTTTCAGCGCGCCGAAAAAATGGCCATGGAGGCCCCGGTTAAGCTGGTGATTCCTCTGGTGATTTTTATTTTTCCGCTGACCTTTGTGATTTTGCTTTTCCCCATTGTGGTGAAATATCTTGAGCAGGGCACCTTTTGAAAGTCACCAATATACAATGGCAGCGTCAAGGGCGTGAACTTGGGCGAAGTACAGCAGGTGTGGCGCGCTCATTTTGGTTGCGCCTACGTGGCTTACTGGGGCGCCCTGCATTGGCGCCCGGTGACGGGTTATTGATTGAACCCTGTAATGCTATACACACTGCGTTTATGGGCTATAACATCGATGTGGTTTTCGTAAGCCCTGCGCACAAAATTTTGGCCCTGGCGGCAGACGTTGCCCCCTGGCGTATGCGTACTTGCTTTAGCGCGCGTTATGTAGTGGAGCTGGCAGCGGGTGACATTGATCGGTTACAGCTGACTGTGGGAGATATATGTCAATTACATTGAGAATAATAATCGGTGCGTTACTGATGACATCACTGCTGTCATCAATCACAGCCTGTAGCAGTGTGGGCCGCAGTAGCGAGGAGTTGAAAGCGGTGTTTACTCTGCGTGCCGACGCTGAGGTGTTGTATCAGCAGGGGGACTATCGTGCGGCTTTGGCTGTGTATCGAACTTTATCGCAGCAGGTGCCAGAGCATACACATACCTGGTTTCGGTTGGGTAATTGCGAGGCACAACTTGGCGACTATACAGCGGCTACCGAGGCCTATCAGAGAGCGCTGGCACTGGATCCACAATATAGTCGCGCCTGGCTTAACCTGGCCTATGTGCAGGCACAGCAATTGGCGCAAACGGCGATTGCCATGTATCAGACTGTACCAGCAGGAGACCCTGAGACCCAGCGTATTTATACTCTGGTGCAGGGCGTACTGGCTCCTTTTGGCGATACTCTGGATTCTTTGCCCGATCTCCCCGGAGACGATACTGCAGCCGAAGAGGCCGACTCAGCTGATAATACCGTGTCAGCTGAGGGCATGGCAGAGCAGGTTATCCATGTGGAAGCCGATCATGAATCCGCTGAGTAACAAGCTTAATGCAGTACTGCCTCGCCGTTACTGCGGCGGTCAGGCCATGATCGAGTTTGTGATTATTATTCCTGTACTCCTATTGCTGATTTTTGGCGCTATTCAAATTGCGTTTATCTATTCGGCTAAAACCACGCTGAACTACGCCACTTTTCAGGCGGCAAGGTTAGGGGCTACCAATCACGCCAGCTACAGTGCGATGCGGCGTGGACTGGTAAGGGGCATGGCGCCGCTGTATACCAACAATGCACGAGCGGCTGATATTTATGATGATATCCAGGCCGGTATAGACAGCGGCGGCACGCGCCGCGATGCTGTATCCGAGGTGGATACCTATACCCGTATTATTCGTATTAACCCCACCAGCGCCATGCTCGATATTTCGGGCTTTGGGCGACCTACCGCTGATGGTAACGTAGGTATTCCCAATGATAACCTGATGTATCGCCCCAACTGGCAAGTTGATGGTGTGACAATTCAGGATGCCAATTTGCTCAAAATCCGCGTGCAGTATTGCTATAAGCTGATGGTGCCCTTGGTTAATAAAATCATCGGCTCCCTGAGCGAGCTTAATAACCGTCGCGATCCGGCGTCTTATCGCGAGCATCATACCGTTAACGACCCGCGCTTTGCCGATGCCAATATCGGCGAGGTCAACGAAGGGGCGACAATGACGGGAGTTACCGCTACCTATCAGGAGCTCTGCGGGGACCGGGCGGCTAATAAGGAGGGGTTTGTAATTTTCGCCGAGGCCATAGTGCGCATGCAATCATCGCCCTATGAGGAGGATATAGACGCGGATTTTGAAGGTTTTATGTGCGATGGCGAGAAGATGGCCTGCCCCTGAGTTACCTGTTGCTGCCTAATAGTTTTTCCCATTCCTGTTTTCTATACTCGTCCCCGCTGCTTTACTGGCAAAGGCGGTCAGGTACCTTGATTAATTTGGTCAGGCAGATTTGTTTTATTTTGGTATTTATGGTGTTGAAATTGGTAGTCCAATATGTAATTATGGCCAGGATTGGTCAAGCCATTGTCGCTCTTGGGCTCTCTCGCGGCACGCAGTGGTATTGCAGGTTTGGCTAATTGATACGTTTTGTGGCTCTTCTAAGTAAGTATGCTTAGGTTGCGCGGGCCCTTGTGGCCCGCTCTTTTTAATGGCTGTACAATCCTATCGTTGTACAATGGTTATTAAAGCTCTGCATAATGTTCCGAATCACTTATAACGATAAAGCATATGAGAATTTTCAGTAAAGCATCGCGGGCAAGTTTTCTTGCCACCTTGGTATTGTCTTTCCTGTTGTCGGGTTGCGCCAAGCACTCTGATGTAGAAGTGCTGAAAATGGCTCACAGTCTTGACCATACTCACCCTGTGCATTTGGCCATTGTCTATATGGCTGATCGGTTACACGAAATTTCCGCAGGCGCCATGCGTATGGACGTCTATCCCGGCGGTCAACTTGGTGGTGAGCGCGAGCTCATGGAATTGTTGCAAATTGGCAGCCTGGCGATGACCAAAGTGTCAACCAGCCCCATGGAAGGCTTCGTGCCGGCCATGAAAGTATTTAATGTTCCCTATGTTTTTCGCGATAGCGACCACTACTGGCGCGTGCTCAACAGTGAGCTCGGCCGAGAATTGCTGCTGGCCGGTGACACCGTTAATTTGCGTGGGCTAGGTTACTATGATGCCGGCAGCCGCAGTTTTTACACCACCAATCAGCCCGTGCATACCCCGGCTGATTTGAAGGGTTTAAAAATCCGTGTTCAGGAAAGCCAGACCGCACTGCAAATGGTGTCGGCTCTCGGTGGGTCGGGTACTCCGGTTTCCTGGGGCGAGCTTTACACAGCGCTATCCCAAGGCGTGGTTGATGGTGCTGAAAACAATCCGCCGAGCTTTTACACCTCCAAACACTATGAAGTCAGTAAACACTACACCCTTAACGAACACACCTCGGTGCCCGATATTGTCGTGATTAGCAGTTACATCTGGAACAACCTCAGCGAACAACAACAGCAGTGGGTACAACAGGCGATGGATGAGTCTATTGTCTATCAGCGCAAACTGTGGAATGAGTCGACCGAAGAGGCGTTGGCAGCGGTTGAGGAGGCGGGCGTTACCATTGTGCGCCCTGACAAGTCACTGTTTATGGCGGAGGTAGAAGTGATGCATGAATCTTATCGTAACACCGAGCCCGAGCTGTATCAGTTGATACAAACCTTTAAGGCGATGTAAATAATTAGCCGGACTGTTGCACAAAGAGATTGATAACTATGAAAAAACTGTGTGAAGTAATAGAGCGCGTTCTGGCAACCTTTCTTGGCCTGTTGATGGCGGCGATTGTGCTGGATGTTACCTGGCAAGTGGTCACGCGTTTTATTCTTAACAACCCCAGCTCCTATACCGAAGAGCTGGCACGGTTCCTACTGATCTGGATCGGCCTGTTGGGGTCGGCCTATGCCTATCGCAAAAAAGCCCATTTGGGTCTCGATATTCTCTCGCAAAAACTTGAGGGCGATGCGCATCGTCGGCTGGATATTTTTATCAGCCTGGTGTGCATGCTGTTTGCCTCTATATTAATGGTTTATGGCGGCTTAAAGCTGGTGCTGTTAACCCTGGAGTTGAATCAAATATCGGCGGCACTGCAAGTGCGCATCGGTTATGTGTATAGCGTGCTGCCATTAAGTGGTGCGTTAATTGTACTGTTTTCTATCGATCGCATTGTTTCGGGTGATCCAGAACCTGAAAGTCTGGCAGAAATTTACGAATAACAAGAGGCTAACGGGATGGATTGGGCTGTAGTGGTATTGCTTGGCACCTTTGTGGTTTTACTGGTGCTGAATGTTCCTATTTCCATTGCTATTGGTCTGGCGACCTTTGCGGCAATGCTATTTACCATTGATTTTACGCCGGCGGCGGTAACGGTTGCTCAGCGTATG
>DATBNH010000579.1:0-3183 GCA_036554405.1 Cellvibrionaceae bacterium
CTTTGGGCTTGCTGGTAAACCACTCGCCATCGGCCCAGGATTGCAGCACTTCGTGCGCTTGGGCATTGCCCGCTTTGGCTTTTTCTTCCACATCGTGGAAGGCGTCGAACATCAACAGGGTGTGCTTGAGTTCCTTGGCAGCCAGCGGGGCCAGTTCGGGCTCGTCCAGCAGGCCTACCAGGGTTTCGATGTTGTAGCCACCGAGCATCATGCCCAGCAGTTTGACCGCGTGTGCCCGATCGATTAGCGGAGAAGTGGTTTCTCCCTTGGCGATGGCGCTGAGGAAGGCAGCCTTGACGTAGGCGGCTTCGTCCACACCCGGCGGAACGCGGTTAGTAATCAGGTCGAGCAGGGTTTCTGCTTCGCCCGCGGGGGGATTGTTCAGCAATTCCACCAAGCCAGCGACTTGCTCGGCGTTGAGTGGTTTGGGCGGTACACCTTCTGCGGCGCGTTCTGCGACATGTTTACGGTAGGCTTCAAGCACGGTTTGATATCCTCTGATTTAAATACATTACTCCGACGGCAGGATCACTGCCTGGGAGGCTATCCATGACCCACATGGATGTTGGCGCCTTGTGGCAAGGCAAATCGGGCGCGAAGTATACCCCAAAGCCCTCATGCTGTTAAGCTGGCAAGCGCCTGTAGCCGCCGTGCGGGCCTATGTTACCGCAATCATTTCTGCTAGCATAAAGCCTCTTGTGCTCTTGGCGGTATTCTTACCGGTACTACAGAGCGCCCCAATGAGCCTATAACAATAAAGGTAATCTGTATGCGACTTTTCAGCCTTCTAACCCTCTGTAGTGCTGCTGTTGTGCTAAGCGGTTGTGCCGAGGAGCAGCCCCACGTTGAAGTAGCCGGCGATAACACTCCCGCCGCAGCCTATGCCGAATCCGCTGCAACCAGCAAAGCTGCAACCAGTGCGCATACAGCCCAGCACAAATACTGTGGCGGTGCCCAGGGCCAAGCGCCCTCGGGCACACTAACGCCCACGCGCATTGAGGCTGCCAATAATGATGCGCCTGGCTTATACGAAGGCCCGGTGTGGATTGATGATGCGCTGTATTTTTCCAGCTTCACCTTTACCGAGGGCTTTCCCTCGCAGGTGATGAAACTCAAAGACGGCGAGCTTAGCGTTGCTATTGACGACTCGGGCTCCAACGGTTTGGCGGTAGACAGCGAGGGGCACTTGATTGCCGGCACTCACAAGTACAAATCGGTATCGCGCTATAACCTGGCTGATGGCAGCCGGGAAAATGTCATCGGTGAGTTTGAGGGCAATGTATTTAACTCGCCCAATGACCTCACCCTAACCACCGATGGTGTGCTGTACTTTACCGACCCGGACTTTCAAACCAGCGCTGCCCCCGGCGGTCAGGAGGCGACCCGGGTTTACCGCGTAGAGGGCGAGCAGATTACAGTGGTGGATGACACTATCAGTAACCCCAATGGCGTGTCGCTGTCTCCCGATGAAAGCGTGCTTTATGTGGCTGGCGGTGGCGAAAACGGCGTACTGCGTGCCTACTCGATTGTTGACGGGGTACCCGGCGAGGGCCGTGATCTGGCTCCTATCGCGGTTCCCGATGGTATGGCCATTGACTGCCTGGGTAATATCTATACCACCGAGCACAGCTTACAGCGCCTGCGGGTTTTTAACCCCGAGGGCGAGCAGATTGCCGAAATTCCGGTGGATGCCAACGTTACCAACGCCGCCTTTGGCGGGCCAGAGCGCAAAACCCTGTATATCACCGGCGCCGGTTCGCTATGGTCGCTAGAGCTGGATGTGGCGGGGCTGCCTTACTAGAGACTCATGCAGCGCCACCCACGCGGAGGGATGTCACCGCCAGACAGGAACGTCACCCCCGCGAACGACTGCATGGATTGCAGGAGGTAGAGCAACGCAGGAGCAGTTGCCGAGCCGGGGGCCCATGCTTGAGAATGACGTTTATGGATTCCCTCCTCGGTAACTGCTCCTCGACTTTGGCCTCCTGCGTCGTCCTATCTCCTAAGTCCCTTTAGTCGTGCGTTGCTCTACCTCCTGCGTCCATGCAGTTGTTCGAGGGAATGGCGGTGGGTAGTAGGGAATTGGGATTTAGGCGCGATGACAATGAGCGCCTAACCCTGTAAATAGGCATCGGCTTACGTGTAGAATACGCCTTTGACTCGATTGCCCGGACTGTCATGGCCGTATTCACTCCTGTAAAAACCCCCTGTATCGGTGTCTGCTCCACGGGCATTGGCGATAGCGTTTGCCGCGGCTGCAAGCGTTTTGGCCACGAGGTGATTCACTGGAATGGCTACTCTGACGATCAGCGCCGTGTTATTGCCCGTCGCCTTGAGTCATATTTGAGCCAGATTGTGGCCAATTATATTGCCATTACTGATCAGAAATTATTGCTGATGCAAATTACCCATCAGCAAATCCGTTTTAAGCACGAGCAAGACCCCTACTGCTGGGTGTTTGATTTACTGCGCGCCGGTGCCAGTCAAATTAATCAGTTGGCCGATTTTGGTTTGCAGTTGCAAGCCGGGTGCGAAAGCTTGAGCCTGCCGCAAATTCGCGATGATATTGATCGCGATTTTTATGCGCTGTCTTGCGCCTACTACGAACGCTACATTGCCCCCGGATTGGAAGCACAACAACAATGAAAGAACTCGACGCTATCAACCAGTTTTTATTGTGCCCCACGCCCGATGAATGGATTAACAACGCCCTGGCCGAGCCCGAGCTGATGCTGCTGGATCACGCCAACTGCGAAAAAAAGGCCGCCTCGACCGCCATTCAGTTAATGTACCGCTATGTGTCAGACTTTGAGCTACTTAATAAAATGTCGCGCCTGGCCCGCGAAGAGTTGCGTCATTTCGAGCAGGTTATCGCGCTGATGCAAGCGCGCGGCATTCCCTACGAGCAAATTAGCGCCTCGCGCTATGCTGCCGAATTGCGCAAACCCGTGCGCACCCACGAGCCCGGCCGGCTTATCGATACGCTGATTGTGGGCGCTATTATCGAGGCGCGCTCCTGCGAGCGCTTTGCTCGGCTGGCGCCACACCTGGATGACGAGCTGCAAAAATTTTACTTGTCGCTGTTAAAGTCAGAGGCGCGCCACTTTCAAGACTACCTTAAGCTGGCCCAAAAGGCCGCTGGCGATGAGTCTATAAAAGAGCGGGTAAACTTTTTTTTGGCAG
>DATBNH010000587.1:0-2045 GCA_036554405.1 Cellvibrionaceae bacterium
CACAATAAAAACCCCACCCGGTTTCAAACAGGCGGGCACAGCACTAAACAGAACCTCCACCGATTCCTTTCCCAGAAGCGAAAAGTTACACACCACCGCGTCGAACAGACCTTCAATCGCGCCATCTGCAACAGCCTGGTAGGAGGCGACGAAAAAATCACCGCCACCAGCCGTTTTGGCCTGATCAATCAAGTCGGGCACCACATCAACTCCGACTAAATACGCCACCTGAGACGCAAGCTCACGGATAAGCCACCCCTCCCCACAACCAATATCAACAACCGATTGCGGAGAATAATCCAGCACAGCTTCAACAATTGCTCTGTCCGTTACAAGCCTGCGGCTCTCGATTTGGCCACCGCGCACAACTGCCGTCCAACTGGGCGCATTCTTGTGCCATGACTCAACTATTTTTTTGTCGTTACATGGGGATTCATTAGTAATCCGTTTATCGCACATCATTCATCATTTCTAGATTAAAATACGAAGCATCCACAAATAATCATTTTCAGGTGTAACTCAGTAATACCGGATAGGATCAAGCACCGGAGCCTCGCCCGGGTGTTTAGACCGAGCAACGGAGAATACCTCACCCCCATAAGACGCTTAATATGAGTACACACACCACGGCAGTCAGTAACATTAGGGAGTAAACCAGGCCGGCCAGTACGAATTTTATCGCTGTTACCGGCCAGCTTTGTCCATAATAGACTTTCTGGCCGATCAGTAAATACAACGGAATAATCCAGAGCATCAGTGCGGCCAAATACCCCAGAGGCGTCAACAGAAAATTCGCGGGGGAAAGGCTGTTGAGCAGCCAGCTTATGCAGGCGTGCAGCATCAGCAGTTGCAATACAAAGCTGTGGCTGTACAGCGCCAGAATAATATGTTCCATATAGTAATGTTGCCGGCGAATGTAGAGCACCTTTAACATCAGAGCAAACACCGGCAACAGCAGTATCATCATCTGCGGTGTTAGCGAGAAAAATTTATCTACCCCCCGCTGCGGCTCTTGTGCAATCAGCACCACTTTCTCCTCTAACTGGCGATTGAAAGCCTCGCTCATAAAAGGTATATCGATACGCTGATCATCCACCGTCCATGCCTGATCGCGCTGGGGATTGGCAACAAACTCCGGCGGCCGGTCGAATACAGGGGTGGGCAACAGAAAAGCAAAGGCCAGAAAAGCCAGAATAGAGGTGAATAAATACATCCGCAAAGGCGGGATATAGGGCGCCCGATGACCATCGGCATAGCGCCTGCTCAAATATCCCGGCTTAATCCACAATGGCAACAGACTGCGCCATAATCTGCTGTCCCAATTGCTGAAATCTCCCAGAAACTCTACCAGTATGCCAAAAATATTGCGCAGGTAATGTTTATTTTCCTGTCCACACTCATGGCAAAAGGTGCCCTGCAACAGAGTATGACAATTCTGGCAATGCGTGGGTAATCGATGCTGTGCGGCAGGCATATCATTTCCTTAAAGCGAGTTGTTTTTATAACTTTTTTTGGCTCTATCCATAGTTTAACTCGCCAAAATGTACAACTTTTCAGCCGTCCAGCGCAAGTATGCACGCAATGATGCCTATAGTTAGACTTGACGGCAAATCGCCCAGGGGCATCAAACCGCTTTTGAAGAGCTTATATCGTAAGCGGTAAAGGCCCGTTCTTGAAGCCCCAACTGCCTTGCAGCCGCTCGCCACGGATCAATGTGCGGTGCAACAAGATGAGTATTCAAAGACTCGTGATCTGGCCAAAGCTCGGAAAACCGGATTAACCCAGGGTCGGTAAGATCTTCCGCCACATCATAGGCTATACACCCATCATGCATTCTTGTAGCCTCGACAAACTTCAGAAGATGCGGCCTGACAGCCTCTAAGGACTCGGGTGGGAAACGTAGAAAACCAAACACTGCGACTTTTACATTCATGTTGAGATATTTTCCTCTGTTAAATACTATACCCAGAAAACGCTCTGGGACACCCAAAAACTTCCAGCTCCCAATGAATGGTTAAAAACCTGTTGCCATATTGAACGCAACT
>DATBNH010000617.1:0-3799 GCA_036554405.1 Cellvibrionaceae bacterium
AGCCAATGATTAACGAACTCAAGCAAAATGCCGAACAGCGCATGAAAAAATCGCTGGAAGCCCTGGGCACTAATTTCAATAAGATCCGTACCGGTCGTGCTCATCCGAGCCTGCTTGATGGCATAACGGTGTCTTATTACGGTACCGAGACACCGCTGTCTCAAGTGGGTAATATCACTGTGGATGATGCGCGCACATTGGCTGTTATTCCCTGGGAAAAGAATCTGGTGCCGGATATCGAAAAAGCCATTATGAAGTCTGATCTGGGTCTTAACCCGTCTACATCGGGCGAAGTGATTCGTATACCGCTGCCGATGCTGACCGAAGAGACCCGCAAGGGTTTTATCAAACAGGCCAAAGCCGAGGCCGAGAATGGCCGGGTGTCGGTGCGCAATGTGCGCCGCGATATTATGAACGACATCAAAGCCATGCTTAAAGACAAGGCCATCAGTGAAGACGATGAACGTCGTGCCCACGATGAAGTGCAGAAAGTGACCGATAAATATATCGCCGAAATCGATAAGCTTTTGGCGCAAAAAGAAGAAGAGCTGATTACCGTCTAATCAGTGTTACAAGCGGTGAGAGCAGGTCTCCGTGGGCTTGTTGTCGCCGCTTGTTGCTTGTTTCAACCCCTGTAACAGCGCGGGAGTCAGTGTGACCGGCAGCTACCTACGGCATATAGCAATTATAATGGATGGCAATAACCGCTGGGCCCGGCAACGCGGGCTGTCGGGTATTGCCGGTCATCGAGAGGGCGTTGAGCGCATCCGCGACGTGATGGAGGCCTGTCAGGCATTGGGCGTAGAAACCCTGACGCTATTTGCATTCAGTAGCGAGAATTGGCAGCGCCCGGCGCGCGAGGTGGAGGCCTTGTTGTCGCTGTTTTTGCGCTATTTGCATAAAGAAGCCAAGCTGCTGAAAAACAAGGGCGTGCGCTTGCAGGTACTGGGCAATCGCGCACGCTTCAGTGCGGCTTTAAATCGCGCTATAGATAAAGCAGAACAGTTGACCGATGTGCCTGAAGCAACCTCAACACTGGTGATTGCCGCCGATTATGGCGGTCGCTGGGAGATTGCTCAAACCGCCGTACAATTGGCGCAGGCGGTTGTTGCTGGAGAGTTGGACGCCGATACTATCGATGAGAGCTGTTTTGCCCGGTTGATGCCAAGCTGGCATTTACCCCCGCTGGATCTGTTGATTCGTACCGGGGGTGAGCAGCGTATTAGCAACTTTCTGTTGTGGCAGGCCGCTTATGCCGAGCTGTATTTTACCCCGCTATTGTGGCCCGATTTTGATGCCGAGGCACTGCGTCAGGCCACTGATGATTTTCTTAGCCGTCAGCGGCGTTTTGGCCAGACTTCTGAACAATTGAGCAAGCCTGCTGCCGCTGCCGGTCGGGGGGTGCCCCATGCTTAAGCAGCGCGTGATTACCGCTTTTGCCCTGGTGGCCGTATTTCTTGCAGCACTGTTTGGCTTACCGGATCCTTTATTCGCGGCTTTTACCGCAACCGTGGTGCTAATCGGTGCCTGGGAGTGGTCCAATCTGGCCGGGTTCCGCCGCCGCCGAGGGCGGTTTGCCTATGTGTTGCTGATGGCGATTTTTGTGACATTTCTGGCGATATATCTCAATATTCTCACCTTTACCCGCGACCCGTTTAAACCACTGATTACCGCTATCAGCGAGGACCGTTATCAGCAGTTGTTGGTGATTGGTGCTGTATTCTGGGCGCTGGCGTTACTGTGGGTGCAGGGTTATCCCTCCAGTGCGATCTTATGGGGGCGTCGACCGCTCAGAGCCCTAATGGGAGTTTTGGTGCTAGGGCCTACCTGGGTGGCGTTGACCTATGTGCGCGCCCAGCCCAATGGCGCCTGGTTGCTGTTGTTGATTGTGGCGATTGTCGCGCTGGCCGATATTGGTGGTTATTTTGTCGGTCGCCGCTTTGGCCGGCACAAGTTGGCGCCCAATGTCAGCCCCGGTAAAACCTGGGAGGGAGTTGCCGGGGGTGTGTTGGCCAATATTTTACTGTCGCTATTGTTGTGGATGTTTTTGGATGTACCACTGTGGGTGATTTTGGTGCTGGTCATTCCCACTTCTCTGGTTTCGGTATTGGGCGATTTACTGGAGAGCATGATCAAGCGTCAGCGCGGTATTAAAGATTCCAGTGCGCTATTGCCCGGGCACGGCGGGGTGCTCGATCGGGTAGATAGCCTGACAGCGGCCGCGCCCATATTTGCTCTGGCACTGTTGAGCCTGCCCATGAGTTTCGGTTGATCTTATGCAGCAGATAACGGTTTTAGGCTCTACCGGCTCTGTTGGTGTCAATACGCTGGATGTTCTATCGCGTCATCAACAGCAGTATCGCGTCTATGCCTTGACCGCTGCAACACGCTGGCAATTGCTGGCTGAACAGTGCATACGTTTTGCCCCCGAGTACGCTGTCATTGTCGATGAGCGATTTCAAGCACCGCTGCGCGAGGCGCTGAGCGCTGCGGGTTCCGCCACCCAGGTATTGACGGGTGCCCGGGCGCTAGAAGAGGTGGCCTCGGCTGGCGAGGTGGATACGGTGATGGCGGCGATCGTTGGCGGCGCGGGCTTATTGCCAACCTTTGCCGCTGCCAGCGCCGGTAAAAAGCTCCTGTTGGCTAATAAAGAAGTGCTGGTGATGGCGGGCGGCTTGTTTATGCGGGCGGCACGTGCCTCCGGGGCGACAATTTTGCCTATCGACAGCGAGCACAATGCGATTTTTCAATGCCTGCCGTTGATGTCGTCACTGGCTTCGGGGCTGGCTTTGTCAGATCTCGGGGTAAGGCGTTTGTTACTGACCGCATCCGGTGGGCCGTTCCGCACCTGGTCCGTGGAGCAATTGGCACAAGTAACGCCGGCTCAGGCCTGTGCGCATCCGAACTGGGAAATGGGCCGCAAAATTTCGGTGGACTCGGCCACCATGATGAACAAAGGCCTGGAATTTATTGAGGCTTGCTGGTTGTTTAATGCCGCGCCTGCCGATATTGAGGTGTTGATTCACCCGCAGAGCGTGGTGCATTCGCTGGTAGAATATATCGATGGTTCAGTGTTGGCCCAACTGGGTAATCCCGATATGCGTATACCCATCGCTCACGCTCTGGCCTGGCCGCAGAGAGTTGACTCGGGTGCGACCGCGCTGGATTTGGTGGCTGCGGCCCGGCTGGATTTTGAGGCGCCGGATATGACACGGTTTACCTGCTTGGGACTGGCTCAGCAAGCGGCCGTTAGCGGGGGTATGGCACCTGTAGTACTGAATGCAGCGAACGAAGAAGCGGTGGCGGCATTTTTGGCTGGAAGCCTGGGGTTTGAACGAATCGCCGGGGTGATTGAATCCACACTGGCTGAGGGTTGGGCCGATGAACCTACATCGCTGGAGGCTGTCCAAAACGCCGATGCGCTGACCCGCAACGCAAGCCGGCGTATAATCGCCGGCATTTCATAGCCAAAATAGCCAACAACGAGGCAATTAGTGGGTATTTTACAGACAGTTCTTTGGTTTTTTGTGGCTATATTTGTGCTGGTAACCGTGCACGAATTTGGTCATTTCTATGTGGCCAGACGCTGCGGCGTTAAGGTGCTCAGATTTTCCGTGGGTTTTGGCAAGGTGTTGGCACGTCGCTACGACAAGCAGGGCACCGAATATGCGTTTTCCGCTATTCCCCTGGGCGGCTACGTTAAAATGCTGGATGAACGCGAAGGTGACGTACCCGAAGATCAATTACACCGAGCCTTTAACCGGAAAAATGTGTGGCAGCGTATTGCCATAGTGCTCGC
>DATBNH010000631.1:0-2907 GCA_036554405.1 Cellvibrionaceae bacterium
TGCAGGCGGCGCAGGTCAAGCCGATATAGTCCTCACCCTGGTAGTGATCTTCAACCCAGCCCACTGGCAGGCCATGTTGATTGTCACGAGTGGCGTGTTGGGGTAGATAGCGCAAGCGACGCATGTTGGCCTCGTCTCTAAACAGCTGTTGGCTGTCGGCTTGCTCCAGATGCAAAAACAGCTGCAGAGGCATTAGATTTGAGCCCTGGGTGATATTGTAAAACCACAAACTGTCGGCGTTATCCCAGTTTTGTTCGGGATAGACGATGCGCTCGATACTATCGCCAAAATAATCATTGGACTCGGCGATGCCACCGCGTTCATCGCCGCTGAAAAATCCCTGGGAAATATATGTACAGCTTGCAATCAGCAGTACAAAAACCGCTAACAGCAGGTGGCAAGGCTTCGGCATGGTTACCATCCTTGTGAGTTTTAGCGTAATACCACTGGCGGCTGGTTAATTATTGTTCGAAGTGCTAGTATTACGCGCCCTCGATAAGCGTGTCAATTGTCATGAAACCTGATTTGCTGCCTAAACGTACCGCTGTGATCGTCGATGACCGCGACGGCAAGACTGTCAGTATCGATGTGCGTGTACTCACGCGAGATGGGCAAACTGGGGTTTTTATGGCTGACCGGCCCGAATTCCCCGGCCAGGTGGCGCGCTCTTCGGCTACCTTTATCCCGCAACTGCTACTGCGCCTTGGCCTTGCCGTGGAGACAACTCGCTTTTATCGCTATGTTTACACCCCTGAGATGGGTGCCCAATTTGGGGCTTTTGAGCTGAGTTGGCAGGGCAATACGCTGTCCAGTTACAAAATGCGTATTCTTAATAATCTCGATGAGGGCATGCAGGTAGCCCACTGGATTACCAGTGCGACGCCAGTTGTTATAAGTTATGGGGCTGCACGCAATCTATTTTCCGCCTCTTTGCATGAGCGCCAGATTTCCTGAGACTCTCTGTTGTCTGCCAGCAAACTGTGTTTCCTGGATCGTTTTCAGAAAGGGTTATCCAGGACAATCACCCGGAACACTTTCAGGCAACTCAGCCTTGATAGCCTCTATGCGGGAAATTGACCGCGTTAATCTATAGGCTTCAGGCTAAGCTCACGGGTGTCGGCCAGCGGTTTTCTCGTTGCCAGTGAGGGCTTGATAGCCTCCAGGGCGTGGGCAGCGGTTGCCCGGTAGGTGGTCAGTTTGCCTCCCATCACTGTTAGCACGCTGGGTTGTTGCGCCTGGTCAGTGCATAGCATTACCTCTCGCGGGCGATTAAACGCACTGCCATCGGCTTTGGGCAGTACTCTCAAGCCAGCGAAACTCTCGGCGCTGCTGGGCAGTGGGTGCAGGTCGGGGAAATAGTGTTTCAGTACATTCAGTAAATAATGCATTTCATGGGGGTGGCAGTGGGCGTCTTCTGGCGCACCCTGGTGGGGTGTCTCGGTGGTACCGAGTAGCAGCTTGCCTTGCCAGGGCAGGGCAAATACGGCTCGGCCATCGGCGGCGGACTCCAGATAAAAGGCCTGGTCCAGAAGCGGAGGTAACAACAAGTGACTGCCCTGCACCAGTTCCACAGCTGGTAGATTCGGCGTGGGAGAAATCAACATATTAATTGCGCTGGCCCAAGGGCCGGCGCAATTAACCAGCACCCGAGTATCAATAGTGTGCTCAGAGCCAGCGCTGGTATAACGCACCTTCGCGCCCTCACTGTGCAATTCCGCACCGTTAAATTGTGCGGGCATCAGCAATTGACAATCAAACTGTTGGGCGCTGGCCAGCACCGCTCGGGTGAGAGCGGCGTCATCGGTTTGGGCTTCTTGGTAGCGAAATACTTGTTTTAGCCCCTGTGTTTCCAATCCCGGTAATTGATCCCACTCTTGTGGGCCCAGGCGCTGAAAGCGGGTGCTGTTATCAAAGCCCGATAGCGCCCGGTAAAGGCGCAGCCCCATACCAATGGTCAGTGATGAGCGATTGCTGTGAGCGTAAACGGGTATATGCAGGTGCCGAAGCTTAACCAGCTCGGGGGCGAGTTTGAGCAGTAGCGCGCGCTCAGCCAAACTTTCGCGCACCAGTGAAAATTGTGCCGATTCCAGATAGCGCAAGCCACCGTGAATCAGCTTGGACGATTTGCTGGAGGTGCCAGCGGCAATCGCGGTTTGCTCCAGTACCAGTACCTTGTAGCCGGCCGCTGCCGCCGCTTGGGCAATCCCTGCGCCCTGAATCCCGGCGCCGATAATGGTGACATCAACCTTCATGGCAAGCCTCGCGAGTTGGTGGCAGTGGGTTAATATCTCACCATAAAGGCTGCCAGCAATGGCAAAGTCACCAGAGCCAGTAGTTCAATGCGCTGAATAATAGCAATGCGACGGGGCAAGCTAATCAGCGCTCCCGGAGCGGCGGCCAGCGCCACCTTGCGTGCTTTAAATAGATCCAGTGTGACCCTGACCGAAATTAGGGCGGCTAAAACAAACAGAGTGAATTTAGTGTGTAAAAACGGATTTTTGGCGTACACCGCCGCCGGTAGGCCTACTACAAAGACTTTCAGCAAGCCGGTAATCAGCACCAGCAGCGCCGAGATGCCAACAATGCCATCGAGCCGCACCAAACGCATTACTGTGGCAGCGCTGGCCTCGGGCGCAAAAAACAAATGCTGGGCCACCACGGCGGCAAACAGCGTCATAAAACCGAGGTAGTGAAGATAACTGACCAGTGTATCGGCCATAAGGTGGCTCCATATTGGATAAAGAGCCACAGCTTAGGCTATTGGCGAGAACATGTAAATTTAACGAGTGAAGGCTAAGGCTGCAGTTGCAGGTGCACCTGCGACAATGTGCAGGGTTGGACGCCTATTCTCCCGGCCCCGGCATGGCGCCACCGTAGGGGAAGGGGGTGACCTTTTCACCTTTGAAT
>DATBNH010000644.1:0-4392 GCA_036554405.1 Cellvibrionaceae bacterium
TTTGTTAAGACAAGTTAGAAAAGGCGTTAGTGAGTGCCGAAGGCATCCAGTTGATTTTGGATTTTTTGTTGTAAGCGTTGCAGTGCTGCGTTGTCGGTGGTGCCAGCGTTACCGCCACCGGATTGCGCTTGAATTAATTCATGGCTGAGATTAAGCGCCGCCATGACCGCGATGCGCTCAAGCCCGATAACACTGCCACTGTTTTTAATCATACGCATACGCTCGTCCAGTACCTGCGCCGATTGCAGCAGTGCCCCGCGCTCTTCCGGCGGGCAGGCTACCTGGTATTCTTTATCGAGAATTTTAACGTAGACGGTGTTGTTGCTCATGGGAAGCCTACTCGGTAGTCAGGGTTTTCAAGCGGGTAATCATCGCCTCGACCCGGGAGCGGGCGAGTTCGTTTTTCTCTATCAGTCGCACTCGCTCATGCTGCCAGTCGCTTTCACGCGCTTTAAGATCGGCATTTTCAAGCTGTAGCCGAGTGCATTGGGCAATCAGCTGATCCAGTTTCGCTTCCAGTGTGTGCAGCAGTTCGTCAGACATGGCATCAAGTGACCAATAGATGTTCAACGACTACTATATTGCGCCCTTGGCAAGGGGTCAATCTTTGTTGATGTGAATTCTACAAAAGTTGCGCTAGGCCGTGAATTTACAGCATTTTTTTGATTTCCAGGCGGTTTTAGGTCTTCCTTGTCAGGGGTTTTTCGCTAAATCAAAAGGCGCTGTCGTGTTAGCATATAGGCACTAGTTTTAAGGAACCCGGATCGATGATAGATACGTGCAATTTCAACGCCGTGAGTGAGTTGATGCAACAAGCCGGCGCGGTTAACAGTGCCAGCGAGCTGCATGGCGCTTTATGTGGCCGCCTGTGTGGCCCCCTGCTGGGCGAGGCTGAATGGCTGGTGCTGGCGGACGAGTTTATGGGCTGTGCGGAGCCGCCGGGCGAGGCACTCAACAGCGCACTGGTCGCGCTGTGGCAGAGTAACAAAGCCCTACTGGCCGAGCAGAGCATCCATTTTCAGTTAATGTTACCGCCCGATAGCGAAGATCTAAGTGTTCGCGCCCGCGCTCTGTCCCAGTGGTGCCACGGCTTTTTGTCGGGCTTTGGTGCCGCAGTCACCGTCGATTTACCCGAGGCCATTAACGACACCCTGGGCGATTTTGCCGCGATTGTGCAAATTGAGGCCGACGATGACGATGCCGCCAGTGCCGAGACCGATTTTTTGCAGGTGGCCGAGTATGTGCGCGGCGCCGCCATGGGCTTGCATCAGGCGCTGGGGCCGGTCGATGCCGATGCCCAAGCACCCACTGTACACTGAGGTTTGGCTATGCGTATCAGTAAAACCGAGTTCGCCCGCCGCCGCAAAGCGTTAATGGCGGTGATGGAGCCCGATAGCATAGCTATTGTGCCGGCGGCGCCCATGCTTAGGCGCTCACGCGATACCGATTACCCCTACCGCCAGGATAGCGACTTTTTCTATCTCACCGGGTTTAATGAACCCGAGGCGGTGCTGGTGCTGGTGCCGGGGCGCGAGCACGGTGAATATGTGTTGTTCTGCCGCGAGCGCGATCCCGAACGGGAAATCTGGGATGGCTATCGCGCCGGGCCCGAGGGCGCCTGCAGTGAGTACGGTGCCGACGACGCCTTTCCCAGTGATGATATCGACGATATTCTGCCGGGCTTGCTGGAGGGTCGCGAGCGGGTGTACTACGCCATGGGCAAAGATCCGGAGTTTGACCGCCAGGTAATGGAGTGGGTCAATACCATTCGCGCCAAGGTGCGCTCCGGCGCCAGTCCACCGGGGGAGTTTCTGGATTTAAGCCACTTTTTAAACGATTTGCGCTTATTTAAAAGCGCCGCCGAACAGCGGGTGATGCGCGAGGCGGCAGAGATATCGGTTAATGCTCACATTCGCGCTATGCGTGCCTGCCAGCCGGGGGTCATAGAGTATCAACTGGAGGCGGACATTCTCCACGAGTTTGCTCGCAATGGCGCCCGTGCGCCGGCCTACACTACCATTGTTGGCGGCGGTAAAAACGGCTGCATACTGCATTACATAGAAAACAACGCCCCGCTCAAAGATGGCGACCTGGTGCTGATTGACGCCGGTTGCGAGCTGGAAGGCTATGCGGCTGATATTACGCGAACTTTCCCGGTCAATGGCCGCTTTAGCGCCGAACAGCGCGCACTTTACGATATCGTGTTGTCCGCACAAGAGGCGGCCATTGCCACTCTGGTGCCCGGCGCCCACTGGAATGAGCCCCATGAAGCCTCAGTGCGTACTATTACCGAGGGTTTACTGGCGCTGGGTTTACTGGAGGGTGAGCTGGAGCAACTGATAACCGATGAAGCCTACCGTCCATTTTATATGCACCGCATCGGCCACTGGCTGGGCATGGATGTACACGACGTGGGCGATTACAAGGTAGGCGGTCAGTGGCGGGTGCTGGAGCCAGGCATGGTGATGACCGTGGAACCGGGAATCTATGTGGCGCCAGACAATTTAAATGTTGCCAAAAAATGGCGTGGCATAGGCATTCGTATAGAAGACGATGTGCTGATAACCAAAAGCGGCTGTGATGTGCTGACTCAGGCGCTGCCCAAAACCGCCGACGCCATAGAGGCACTTATGGCCGCCCGCAATGATTGATTTTAACCATGACTGAAAAGTCGGATTACCATATCGCCATTTGCGGCGGCGGCATGGCCGGTGCCAGTCTGGCGCTATTGTGCGCGCGCGCCAACCCCCACTGGCGCATTGCACTGATAGAATCTATACCCTTCGATAGCACTGCCTACCAGCCGAGCTTTGATGCCAGAAGCACCGCCCTGTCTGCCGGCAGTATGGGTATATTTGCCGCTTTGGGTTTGGCTGATGCCTTACAGCAAGAGGCCACGGCCATCACCACTGTGCATGTTTCTGATCGCGGTCATCTGCCCGGGCAGACCCTGGAGGACGGTGGCGAACCGCTGGGTTATGTTATCCCCAATGCCTGGCTTGGACGCGCGCTTTGGGCGCGGCTGCAAACCGAACCCGCCATAAGTGTGGTGCCGGGTTCTGTCACCGCTGTTAAACCGGCTATTGGCCGCGCGAGCGTGCACACTCATAAACCCGAGGCCACGCTTACTGCCGCTGTGGCGGTGATTGCCGATGGCGCCGACTCGGCCCTGCGCCAGTCGCTGGGCATTGGAGTGTCACAAAAAAGCTATGGCCAGCGCGCCATTATCGCCAACCTAATCGCTTCCAAACCCCACCGTGGCATTGCCTACGAGCGCTTTACCCAAAATGGCCCCCTGGCTTTTTTACCGCTGGGCACAGGCCCCGATGCTCGCGAGCTGTCGCTGGTATGGACGCTGCCCGAGGCCGAGGCGGCGGCAGTATTGGCGCTACCGGCGCGGGATTTTCTGGCGCGTCTGCAACAGCAGGCCGGGTATCGTCTGGGCCGCTTGCTCCAGGTGGGCCAACGCGAGAGCTACCCGCTGCGTTTACAGGTGGCCCTGGAGCAGGTGCGCTCGTCACTGGTGTTACTGGGTAATGCCGCGCACTTTTTACACCCGGTGGCCGGTCAGGGTTTTAACCTGACCTTGCGCGACGCGGCGGCGCTGGCAGCCACTTGGCAAGAGGCTAGCGGTTCGGGCGAGGCACTGGGCGAGCTGGCGGTATTGCAGCGCTACTGCCAGCGCCAGCAAGCCGACCAATTACACACCAGTACCCTGGCCGACTCGTTGGTGAAGCTGTTTAGCGCAGAGGGATTGGGCCAGACAACCCTGCGCCAATTGGGCCTGTTGGGGCTGGAGCTGGCGCCAGCGATGAAAAATCAACTGCACCGGCAGATGGCCGGCCTCGCCGGTACCGACTATATGCAGCAGTTGGGCACCTCACCGGGAGAAATCCCATGAGCGTCGCTGATAGGGTTGTCAGTGCCGACGTTATCGTGGTGGGCGGCGGCCTGGTGGGCAGCGTTTGTGTAGCTAATCTCGCCCGCTGCATGCCTGAGGGTTTCAGCATCGCCTGGATTGCCCCGGATGACAACACCACAGCCAATGCCGCCAGCGATGGCCCGGACAGCTTTGATCCGCGCGTGGTGGCACTCACCGAGGCCTCGCGGCAACTGTTGGAGGATTTGGGTGTGTGGCAGGCGGCCAAAGCTGTACGCGCCTGCCCCTATCAGCATATGCAGGTGTGGGATGGCGAGGGCACTGGCGCTATAGGCTTTGATAGCGCTGAGCTGCGTGTACCCGCGCTTGGGCATATTGTCGAAAACCGGGTAGTCATGCGAGCTTTGCTGGATACCATAGCCGCGCAACCGGCAATAAAGCGCGTCAATGCCAAAGTGGAGGACCTCTGTCACGGCGATGATGGCGCTGTGGCGGGGGTTGCCCTGGACGAC
>DATBNH010000653.1:0-7000 GCA_036554405.1 Cellvibrionaceae bacterium
GTTCAAAGGCGCCATGACCTTTGAAACACCCATGCTGTTTTCTATCGCCTTTGTTATTCTGTTTACCATCGGCGGTTTGTCGGGCTTGATGCTGGCCATTGCTCCGGCGGATTTTCAGTATCACGATACCTACTTTGTGGTAGCGCACTTCCACTATGTGCTGGTGCCGGGTGCCATCTTCTCCATTACCGCTGCGGTTTACTATTGGCTGCCCAAGTGGACGGGCCATATGTACAGCGAAATTCTGGGTAAGACGCATTTCTGGGTGGCGTTTGTGGGCCTGAACCTGACGTTCTTCCCCATGCACTTCTCGGGCCTTGCCGGCATGCCGCGTCGTATCCCCGATTACCATATGATGTTTGCCGACTGGAATATGATTTCTTCTGTGGGCGCCTTCTTGTTTGGCGGCGCGCAGATTCTATTCCTGTTTATTGTGGTGGCCACTATTCTTAAAGGTAAAAAGGCTACCGCAGAAGTGTGGGAAAACCCGGAAGGTCTGGAGTGGACAGTACCATCGCCTGCGCCTTACCACACCTTTAGTACACCACCAGAAATTAAGTAAGCAGTAGGAGCTAACCCCGTGAAATTCTGGCCAACTAACCCCACCACCTCGCTCAGCATTAAGCTGGGCGCATTGGCTGTGGCTATGTTTGCCTTCGCGTTTTGGGTTATGCCCCCACTGTATGATGTGTTGTGTGAAATAACCGGCCTTAATGGCAAAACCGGTGGCCGTTACGAGGCGGTGGATCTGCGTGAGGCTGATACCAGCCGAACCATCACCGTACAGTTTGTGGCGATCAACAACGAGGGGATGCCCTGGGAGTTCAAGCCAGAGGTGCGCAGCGTTAAAGTGCACCCGGGTGCGCAAACGCGTATCGATTACCGCGCGCTTAACCCCACTGGCAACGATATGATTGCTCAGGCCATACCGAGCCTGGTGCCCTTTAAGGCCACCAATTATTTTCACAAAACCGAATGTTTTTGTTTTGAACAACAGCCACTGAAGGCGGGAGAGACGGCCGAAATGCCTATGCTCTTTATTGTCGATCACGACATTCCGCCCGATGTACACACGATCACCCTGTCTTACACCCTGTTTGATGTAACCGAGCGTTTCAACAATCAGCAAGTAAGTATGGTGCCGTAAATTTATTTGACCGCATAACATAATGAGCGCGGAGAGAGCACATGGCAACGAGTGAAGGAAGTTACTACGTACCCGAACAGAGCAAACTGCCCCTGCTGGCCAGTGTGGGTTTGTTTTTAACGGTATTTGGTATGTCTACCTGGCTAAGCGGTAGTACCGTTAGCCCGTTAATTTTTGCATTGGCTGTATTGGTTTTTGCCTCGGCACTGCTGGATTGGAGCAAGCGCGTTACTATCATAACGGGTATCGTTGTTTTCATTCTGGTGTCGGCTCTGTCGAGTAAACTACAAGGCATCATTACCGGCCCGCTGATTTTTGCCGCCGGTGGTTTAATGTTTGCCACCGTTTTATGGAACTGGTTTTCTGTCGCCATTGGCGAAAATATTGCCGGTATGAATAGCCCGCAACTCAAGCGCTCTTATGTGTGGGGTATGGGCTGGTTTATTTTCTCCGAGGTCATGTTTTTTGCCGCCTTTTTTGGTGCATTGTTTTATGTGCGCAATTTGGCTTTGCCCTGGTTGGCTGGCGAAGGTGCCGGCGCCGAAAATACCCTGTTGTGGCCCAACTTTGAAGCCGCTTGGCCGTTGATGATAACCCCGGATATGGCCGCTAATGGCGAAAATGCCAATGTCTTTGGCCCCGAGCAAAGCATGAGCTATAAAGATGCCGCTTCATTGTGGACCTGGCTGCCTTTCTGGAACACAGTGATTCTGTTGTCATCCAGTGTGACTGTGCATTTTGCCCACAGCGCCATTAAAAACGATCAGCGTAAAGCTTTTAACAGCTGGTTGGGTGCCACTGTGGCGCTGGCCGTGGTGTTTTTGTGCTTGCAGGTTTTTGAATACTACGAGGCCTATGCGCACATGGGCTTGACCCTGCAATCAGGCATTTATGGCACAACCTTCTTTATGTTGACCGGCTTCCACGGCATGCACGTGTTTTTGGGCACCTTTATGTTGAGCGTTATGCTATTGCGCTCGGTGCTGAAGGGGCATTTTAAATCCGACGACAATTTTGGTTTCGAAGCGGCCAGTTGGTACTGGCACTTTGTGGATGTGGTCTGGGTCGGCCTGTTCTTTGCTGTGTATATTTTTGGTTAATACATGGGTCTTGGGGTACTCAAATGCGAGTATCCCAGGGCGCCTGGCTGGAAAGAATACCGCTGTAAAAACCGTAAAACACCAACAGCATCATTAAGCTTGCCAGTGTGATACGAATACCCAAAGCATAGAGTGTACGTTTCGATTCAGGTACGCCTATGTCTTTAAGCAAAAAACGCAAACCGCTGCCCAAGCTAATTAAAACACCCACAAATAAAACCAGAATAATAATTTTTAACCACATACAAAATCCTGTTACAGGTAATAGTGTTTATTCATGCCATGGCAGAGGTAGTGCAGCGTGAGGCCTTCCACTTCAACGTCAGAGCCCATCGGCTTTGCTTTTGCGCTAAATCGCAAAATCACTGTGCTGGTAGTATTAGCCCTGCCATTATTGTTGAGCCTGGGTTTTTGGCAGCTTGATCGAGCTGAGCAAAAGCGCACCCTGGAACTCGGATTTGCCGAGCAACAGGCGCGGGCCCCCGTCTCACTTGCTGACAATAGTATTTCGCAGCTGCCGTTGTATCAGCGCATTATTGCCGAGGGCCAGTTCGATAACGAACATACATGGTTACTGGATAATAAACAACGCCGAGGGCAAGTGGGCTATGAAGTAGTATCCCCGTTCAGGTTGACTGGCGGTGAGATTATTTTGGTTAACCGCGGTTGGGTTGCCGCTAAAGCAAGCCGTGACGAATTGCCGGAAGTGACCCCGGTGAACGGTGTGCAAACAATCTTTGCCGAGTTGGTAGATGTGAGTGAGCACCCACTGCTGGATGCCGAAAACACCCGAGAGGCATGGCCTCGCGTGGTAATGGCCATAGAGACAAAGGCCATGGCCGCGCAGTTGGGTAAGCCTGTTGCTCCGCGCTATTTACGTCTGGATGCTTCCAGTGCGGGCGCTTTTGAAACCGATTGGCACACCATGCAAGTGGGCTCGGAAAAACACACCGGCTATGCTGTGCAATGGTTTGCCATGGCGCTGGCGCTGTGTATCTGGTTTGTGTTTGCCAATAGTAATTTGCTTATCTGGTGGCGCAGCCGCCAATCTCATTGAGAAAAAATTTATGAACGATGCCACAACCCAAACCTACGACAACGCGCAGCAGCGCCGGGGAAGAATAATTGCTGCAGCCATTATGCTGATTGTGGCACTACCGATGATTGTCGCCTCGGTGATTTATCACACCGGTATTGGCATGCCCACCGGCACCGTTAATAAAGGCGATTTACTGTCGCCGCCACAATCCATAGACCAGCTGCAACTGCGCGATGCCGATGGCAACCCTTGGCAAGCCGATACGGAACGCAAACGCTGGCGAATGTTAATACCGGCCACAGGGCAGTGCGATGAGCAATGCCAACAAAATCTATACATTACCCGGCAAGTGCATGTGCGCTTGGGTAAAGATGCCTATCGAGTGGAGCGTTTGTTTGTGCTGCTGGACGATACCCTGGATGTGGAAATGCAAGATTTTTTTCGCGAGGAACACCCGGGGCTGGTAGTGCTGAACACTGAATCGGCGCGGCTTAACGATTTGTTAGCCGCTACCGATCTTGCCGGCATCAACCCTGTTGCCGAGGGCCGTTACTTTTTGGTGGATCAAAATGGTTACTTGATGATGAGTTACAACCCTGAGCATACCGGCAAAGAATTACTGGCCGATGTTAAGAAAATGCTCAAAGTCAGCTATGAGGAATAACCTGTGATGCGATCTGCCTCTTTGTCATTGGGATATCGTTGTGCTTTGGCTGCCGTTGGCCTGTGTGTGGTGGTGGTGGTGCTGGGTGCTTTTACCCGGCTGGTAGATGCGGGCCTTGGCTGCCCCGATTGGCCGGGTTGTTACGGTCATCTTACCTGGCCAAAATCGGCAGATTCTGTGGCCCGGGCTGAGGCGCTGTTTCCGGAGTTTCCGGTGGAGCACGATAAAACCTGGCCGGAAATGGTACACAGGTATTTTGCCGGATTGCTGGGCCTGGTGATTCTCGGCCTCGCCATTGCTACCCATCGCTGGGCGGCGAGCGATACAGAACACACCTATCCGCGTAAACACACCCTGGGCCTGTTGGCGCTGGTAATAGTGCAAGCGGCTTTCGGTATGTGGACAGTTACCCTCAAGCTGTGGCCCCAGGTGGTAACGGCGCACTTGCTGGGTGGTTTTGCCACGCTTAGTTTATTGTGGTTATTGTCGCAACGTTTTAGCGGTTACCGTTGGCGCTTGCCCACAGCCAAGTTGGCGCAGTTGCAATCTCTGCGGCCCTTAGTGTGGTTGGCGCTGATTGCTGTTATTGCGCAAATAGCCCTGGGCGGTTGGGTAAGCTCCAACTATGCGGCGCTGGCCTGTGTGGATTTTCCGCGCTGCCACGAAGAGTGGTGGCCGGCTATGGATTTTATTCACGCCTTTAATTTTGCCCAGGGCGTGGGGCCCAATTACCTGGGTGGCCTCCTTGAGGGCGAGGCACGCACGGCCATTCACGTGAGCCACCGTATAGGGGCGATACTGGTCAGCCTGATTTTACTGGTGTTGTGCTGGCGCCTGTGGCGCCTTGGTGAGTCAAAGCCCTCTCGGCAGGCGCTGATTATTGTGGCGGTTTTGCTGGTGCAAGTGCTGCTGGGTGTGACCAATATTATTGCCTCACTACCGCTTATGGTGGCGGTAGCGCACAATGCAGTGGGCGCCTTGCTGTTACTGACACTGGTAACCTTGACGCACCGCGTAGTAACGGCGCAAAGTAGCGAGCCAAAAGGGAGCCTCTGAATAAGTATAGGCAGCGCCTGGCCATCAGCGCTTTGTGAGATAAAGACAATGTTTTTCAGGCATACTGGTAGTCTGCCATAGAACAAACACAGAACTCACAAAGCGCTGATAGCCCCGAAGGGCGCGGCCAAAACGTCCATCCGCTGCGTTGCTCTTCTTGACAAGGGCAACCAGCATTGCCTGCGAAGAGCGTCTTGCGGGCTGAACGTTTTGGACTCGCGCAGGCGCTACCTCTACTTGTTCAGAGGTCACCCAAAGCTCGACGATAACGAAACAACAGGTGAAGGTATGAGCGAGTCACAAGCCCAGGCGGCGGCATCAACCCCGATCTGGCGCGATTATTACGAACTGACCAAGCCGCGTGTGGTGATGCTGATGATCCTCACCTCGGTAATCGGCATGCTGCTGGCCGTGCCGGGCATGGTACCGGTGGATGTGCTGATTATCGGCAATCTGGGTATTGCCCTGTGCGCCGGTGCTGCGGCGGCGGTGAATCACCTGGTGGATCGCGGTATCGACCAAAAAATGGCGCGCACCCACAACCGCCCGGTAGCGCGCGGCCGGGTAGAGCCCCTGCAGGCGGCGCTGTTTGCGCTGGCCATAGGCGCGCTGGGTATGACGCTACTGGTGGTGTTTATCAACACCCTTACCGCCATACTCACGCTGGTATCGCTGCTGGGTTACGCGGTGGTGTATACCCTGTTTTTAAAACGCGCCACACCGCAGAATATCGTGATTGGCGGCATTGCCGGTGCAGCGCCACCGCTGCTGGGTTGGACGGCAGTAACCGGCACCCTGGATGCCCACGCCTTGCTGCTGGTGCTGATTATTTTCGCCTGGACGCCACCGCATTTTTGGGCGCTGGCCGTACACCGCAAAGATGAATATGCCAAAGCCGATATTCCCATGCTGCCGGTCACTCACGGGGAAAAATACACCAAACTGCATATTCTGTTGTACACCATTATTATGGTGTTGGTCACGGTGCTGCCGTTTGTCACCGGTATGCTCAACTGGCTCTATCTGGCCGGGGCCTTGATTTTGGGTGCGGGCTTTATCTACTACGCATTATTATTAATGTTCTCTAAGCGCGAAGGCGTGGGCATGGCCACCTTCCGCTATTCCATTATTTATTTAATGGCGCTGTTTGTGGTGATGCTAGCCGATCACTACCTGCTGCCAGAACACGTGATGGACGTCATGCGGGTAGGGGCACTATGAGCGAAGAGCAAACCCGCGAGAAAACCGAGACGCGACCTGAACAGATGCGCCGCGGCATTCGCCGCACGGTCATTATCTGCCTGGTGTGTATAGCCGTGGTCATCGGCTTAATTGTTAATAAAGTCACTACCCCCCGGGTAATGTCGCCCGCCGAGCTGCGCGTCAATGGCGCCATTGTGTTTGATAAACCGCGCATGTTTGATGATTTTGACTTGCTTAACCAACAGGGCGAAGCCTTTACCCAGGCCGACTTGGAAGGCAAGTGGTCACTGTTGTACTTCGGTTTTACCCACTGCCCGGATATTTGCCCCATGGCCATGGTGGATTTGAAAAACCTCTATGAAGCCCTGCCCCAAGAGCTGGCCGCCAGAACCCAGGTGATATTGGTCAGCGTAGACCCTGCGCGGGATACCCCCGAGGTACTCGCCGAATACGTAAACTATTTCCACCCGAGTTTTATCGGCGTAACCGGCGAGTTCCTCACCCTGCGCAGCTTTGCCAACCAGGTCAACGTGGCCTTTAGCAAAGTCACCCAGGGGGATGATTACACCGTAGACCACTCCGGCAATATCGTGCTGATCAACCCCATGGGCGACTATCACGGCTTTTTTAAACCACCCTTCGAGCTGGGTAAATTCAAAGCCTCTTTTACCTCCATCGATAAAAGCTTCAATTTTTAAATTGGCGGAATTAACTCATAATTCCGCCATTACTTTCTTTGCTCGTCATTCCCTCGAACGACTGCATGGAAGCAGAAGGTAGAGCAGCGCACA
>DATBNH010000660.1:0-2029 GCA_036554405.1 Cellvibrionaceae bacterium
TCTTCGAGTATTTTGGCAGATATCTCCAGCTTAGCCACTCGGCGTCCTTTCTCGTCGGCTATATTAGTCAAGTTGGTAACGGTAAGATCAACATTGGTAGCTTGCAAATTCACCGGAGGCTCTGAGGTGAAGTTGCGAAAAGCCAAGGTACCACCACGAATTGTGATTTTTTCAAAAACAAAGTCAATTATGCCATCGGATTTCCACATCAACCCTGATCCTGATTGTTGCTCAGAGGCCGCTTCACCGTCCACAAAGTTTAACTCGGGCTGCTGCAGATGCAGGTCGGCACGAATGTCACCTTTAAATAAAGTACGCCAGCTCAGGGAGATATCCGCCACCGGCACTTGTAAAAAGTCAACTCGCTGCACCCCCGTAGATTTTTGTAGGTGCAAGCCTTTTAAGCGATATGCGCCGCGCCAGAGCGCGAGATCAACATCTGCCACCTCGCCCGTATAATCACCCAAATCCACCAAGCGGTGTTCATTAAGATAATATTCAATCATCATCGGTGCCGACAAGCGCAATACCAGCAAAGCTGCAACAACCCCCACTATAGTCTTTCCGCGCTTACCCGGTTTCATATCCACTCCTTTACTGAATACTCAAGGACAGGAGGCGTCATATGCATAGGCTATACCAATCTTCGCAAGTCCATTGCAGCGGTGTTGTAAATTTCTGCCAGAAAGATCACTATAAGCGGCTCAACCAACTGTGGAGATGAGCTATGGTGGATTACAACTTGGCGTTTGGCGGAATTTTAGTAATTTTGATAACAGTGCTTGCACAGGCAATGATTGCCAGTTTCAGCAAAGCTCGACAGCCGGGCGCTGTTCCTGGAAAAATTGACGAAAACCTGTCGCACAACTCTTTTGTATTTCGCAGCCACCGCACATTTATGAATTCGCTGGAAAACCTTCCGCTAATGTTGGGTACCATTTTTTTGGCTATTCTGGCTAACGTCAACCCATTGTGGACGGGCATCTGCATCTGGGTATTCGCCATTAGTCGCATTATTCATATGCTGCTTTACTATGTTATCGCTACCGAAAAAAACCCAAGCCCGCGCAGCTTGTTTTATGGTATAGCATTAATGGCCAATGTCGCCCTGTTAACGCTGATTGCCATTACGCTGATCTGACAAAAATTAACACAGATTTCTTGGAAGCCAAAGTGATACATCTGTATGGTGACGCCGTATACATGTAGTTGTAATCCGGGTTTTCAGGAGTTTGTATGTCTTTTGTACCAGCGACAGCCGCGAGTTTCGACGCGCTGGATAATGACGTTGATGATGAAATTTTCACCCAGTATCGCCCGGTAATCCTTAAAGGACTGGTTAAAAACTGGGAAATTACCCGGGCGGGCGAAGAATCCAGTGAGGCTTTAATTCAATACATGGCCCGCTTTTATACAGGCTACCCACTGGAAATCTGGATAGGACCTGCGGATATTGATGGTCGGTTTTTCTATAGCGATGATATGCAGGGCTTTAACTTTGAACGAAAAAAAGCCCAACTCCCAAGTGCACTTAACTATCTGTTTTCGCAAAATTCCAAATCCCGGCCGCAAGCGGTTTATATGGGCGCGACGTCTATTGCACAATGCCTGCCGGGAATGGAAACCAACAATCAATTGGATGTGGTTCCAGCTGGCGTTTCGCCCAATATCTGGATGGGTAATCAGGTTAAAATATCCGGCCATTACGATACGTCAAACAATATAGCCTGTAATGTATACGGCAGACGCCGATTTACGCTGTTCCCGCCCGAACAAATCAGTAACCTCTATGTTGGCCCCATTGATTTAACACCGGCCGGGCAAGCTATCAGCATGGTAGATATCAACAACCCTGATCTGGAACGCTTCCCCCGTTATAAATCAGCCATGAAGTCAGCCGTGGTGGTAGATCTGGAGCCGGGCGATGCCCTGTATATTCCGCCGCTATGGTGGCACCATGTTGAGTCGCTGGATGCCTTTAATATACTCATCAACTACTGGTGGAACACCAGTACTCTCAAGACCGGCT
>DATBNH010000026.1:0-2225 GCA_036554405.1 Cellvibrionaceae bacterium
CAGGGTGGTTTTAATGCCCATGGATTCGACCACACGCTGAATCTGCTTGCGCGCTATGGTTGAGTCATCAACGATAAGCACATGTTTTTTTACCACACGCTCACCAATACCATCGTCAACCACTCCGGCGCTAATATCCTCCTTCACTGGTGCCACTTCTGCCAGTATTTTTTCTACATCTACAATTTCGACCAGTTGATTTTCCACCTCAGTAACGGCGGTCAGGTAATGTTCTTTGCCTGCGCCACGTGGCGGCGGATGAATATCACCCCAGTTCATATTGACTATACGCTCCACCCCCTGCACCAAAAAGCCCTGCAAGGTACGGTTGTATTCGGTAATAATCACGAAGCACTCGCGAATATTCTCAAGCGGCCGGCGGCCGATCGCTTGGCTCATATCCAGAATGGGCATGGTGCCGCCGCGAATATGTGCCACACCACGTACCACCGCTGCTCGGCCCGGGATCTCATTGAGTGCAGGACACTGCAGAACCTCTTTGACCTTAAACACATTAATACCGTATAGCTGCTTGCCATTTAAGCGAAACAGCAGCAGCTCCAAGCGGTTTTGCCCGACCAATTGCGTGCGTTGATTGACACTATCAAGAACACCGGCCATAAATTGCCCTCGGTTCGACAGCAGGAATAGCCCTGCAATCAAAAATAATTATTCATTAAAATCATCATATTACAACAGGTTTATAATGTTGTTTACCACTTAAAATGCGGCCTTCGACCATTTGACGAAGGCACAATCCTTGCAGGAACTCATATATCTATTGATAACGGCAGAAAATCGACAGACTTTAGCCGCGCCACTGTTATTGAGAATAGGACAGAAATGGGCTTTTATCGCAAATTTTCCCGCTTAATTATGCTTGGCGCCCTACTGATAGCGCCGAGCGCATGGTGTCAGCAGGACTTACAAGCCATAGCGCAAAAGGTATCGGACTATTTACAAAGTCATTATGCTGGCAGTGCCAAAAAGCTGACAGTCAATGTCAATCAGCTGGACCCGCGATTACAGTTGTCCGCATGCACTCAGCCGTTGGAGATCAGTGTTAGAGACACCAGCGGTAACGGCGGTGCAGTGAGCGCCCGGGTGGAATGCCATAGCCCTAACCCCTGGGCAATCTATGTGGGCGCGCAAGTGGACCTGTATCATCAGGTTGTGGTTGCCAGTCGCCCTCTTGCCCGTGGCGAGCGGCTGCATCAGGACACTGTGGAGCTGGCCCTGATGAACACCAGTCAACTCAGACAGGGCTACCTGACCACTCTCGACAGCGTGCAAGGATTGGTTATCAAGCGCCATTTGCAAGCCAACGAACCGCTGCGCCAGGGTATTTTGGAGCAACCTGTCATAGTAAGCCGCGGGCAGACAGTGACACTGGAATCTGAGGCCGGCGCCATTAACGTTGCCACTCAGGCCGAGGCCCTCAGCAATGGCCGCCTGGGCGATCAAATACGGGTGCGCAATCTCAGCTCCCAGAGGGTCATTCGCGCCGACGTTGTTGGCGAGGGACGAGTTGCGGCGTCTTTTTGAGCTGACAATGGTGAAAACTGTGCTCGGTGACACATTTGTTGATAATTTGCGTTAAAGTTATATAAACACGTGCCGATAGCAGATGTAGGTTCATTTTAATCTGAGCTCGCTTATGGGCACATCGCCGATACCAATCGGCCCTATTACACGTTGGGAATATTTATGGCTATTGATACTACAAACACATACAAACCGGGGGGCCCTGCGGCTAATCGCACCGGCACCAATCCCGTTGCACCTGCTAAAACTGAAAGCGGCAAGGACACCGACAGACGTGCTGAGAGCACCGATACGGTGAACCTAAGCGAACAGGCACAAACGCTCAATCGCCTGCAAGAGACAATTGCCGCCGCGCCTGATATCAATACTGAGCGGGTAGCCGAAATCCGTCAGGCTATTAGTGAAGGCCGCTTTGAAATCAATGCAGGCAAGCTGGCCGAGGCTATGTTGCAACAAGACGAACTTCTGGGTTAAAGCACTCGGGGTCCCAACGCTCTGAGTGGTTTTACCCTTTACCCATAAGCTGAGGTCTATCATGTCAGTTAACCCCCATTTACTTGCCGTTATGCTGCAGCGCGACTTCGATGCCGCCCAACAGCTAAAATCCCTTCTTGAGCAAGAACGCGAACTTCTGCAAGCGCGCAGCCACGATTCGCTTGTGGATTTAATCGCCGCCAAAA
>DATBNH010000048.1:0-6826 GCA_036554405.1 Cellvibrionaceae bacterium
AGGTTCATTACGCAAACGCGGCAGTAATTTTTCCAGCCGCTGCATAAAAAACGCATTTTCATTACGGCAAGTAACATTTTCCATACACCAAGCATCAAGGCGAGAGAATGTATCTTCAGCTATTTTCGGCCAAGTTAAAAAGCCATTGACCTGTGGCGGATATACGCCATCAAGCACCACAGACCGCAGGTATTGTGGCTGTAATCGCATGATTTCCAAGGCCAAGCGACTGCCATATGAAATACCGTAGAGATTCCACTGCGAAATCGGCATGTCCAGCACCAGCGCCTGCATTAAATCCAATGCATCTTTGGCATTATAGTGCGTATTTAAAAAATCAATCTGGTAGCCGGCGGCAATAACATCATCAAAGCAATCCACCAACTGCTGCTGAACAGACAACAAATAATCCGCCTGATAGCTTCGTTCGGTCAGACTTTGTCGATACAAGGGATGCAAGTCGACGCAGGTTAAGGCTGTTGGACTTATGCCGGTGCCACGCTGCTCGTAAATCAACCAGTCGCGCCGCGCGCTGACATCATCGATCCATTGCCACCAATAGCCAATATTATCTTTATCGATATAAGCACTAGAACCAGGGCCGCCATTGAGATACAAAATCGGGTCAGACTCCCTATCCCAACCCACATAGGGTATGTAAACCACAGGCAACTGATATGAATTATCCGTTGATTCCGCGGTAGTAAACCACCCACAGTACACCGGTCTCCACCAACGCGTCGAGAACCAACAATCCCCCCACTCTAGTGTGGCCCCGTTGGCAAGCGCTTGATTTATCGGGGCTTTAATTAAAAAATAGGGTACCAATAGATACACCAGTGCCGCCAGAACAACTGGGGTTAATACACGCAAGAATTGTTTTGTTGTTATCATTAAAATCTCTCCCTGTTTTAATGCAGACGTTCACCAATGCTGCTTTGATTTATTCCGTCGATATAACAGGATCGCAACACCTTTATAAAACAGCCAACAAATATGCCTGATAAACGGCAATCCCAAAATATCAGCTTTGTACTTCTCTCGCCGGATCAACGTGGTTTAAAAGCGACAACCGCTTTTTGCAGCTGCTCTGCGGCGGTTTCATCTTCGGCAAAATTGCTGCGCTCATACCAGTGGTTAATAGTGTTAATCTCTGCGGCGTATTCTGGCACCTCGGTGATGACGCGCTCGGCAAAATGGCGTGCCGACTCACCCTGCCTTGGCCTAATGCCTTTAACGGAGAGTTTTTTAAGGTAGCGCCGATAAGCCCGATCTGTTGCCGATAAAGGAGGTGGCCTCTGGTGCCAGAGAGACCATAACAACAACAGCAGTAAAAAAGCCACACCGATGCCTACCGCTACTGACGCTATCTTCCAGGGCGCCATACCCTTTAACCAACGGCTCATAAACGCCTGCTGGGCCTCGGCATCATAAGACATAACCCAGGCGTTCCAACGATAGTTCAACGCGTCCCACTGCATTTGCAACTGGCCAAATAGTGGCATACGCCTACCCAGTGCATTGCCAAGCAACAAATTATCCAGTTCATTCAGTGAATACTCCACCCCCTGCTCGATACGTTCCGGGGCGACCGCAGCCGTTGGGTCTATCCGCACCCAGCCTCTGTTTTCGAGCCAGACTTCGGCCCAGGCATGGGCATCATACTGGCGCACAGAGAGGTAGTTTTCCACTGTATTAATTTTGCCGCCCTGATAGCCAGCCACTACCCGGGCAGGAATACCGGCAGCCCGCAAAAAAAAGACAAAGCTGCCAGAGAAGTGTTCGCAGAAACCTGCTTTCGACTGCCACAAAAACTCATCCACTGAATGCTCACCCAGTAGTGGTGGCTGCAGGGTGTAGCGGAATTCTTCGCGAAAATGCTGAAGCAAACGATCGATCAGCGCTTGATCATCGCCGGCCTGTTCACGCCAAAGTGCAGCTATACGTCGCGTTTCGGGGTTAAAACCGGGCGGTAATGCCAATGCTATACGACGCTCATCTTCGGGCAGAAAATCTCGTTGCAAAGAATAATTCAGGGTAGAACTGACATTGTATTGAAAACGTTGCGTCACCGGCCGGCGCTGGTAAAGGGTGAAGGCAGGACTAATATGTAAACGCGACCCGCCCGCCTCAGCCTCATTGATACTGGCCAGCGCATAGAGCCATTCTTTTTGCGTAGGCTCAAGCATCACTTGATAATTAACAGTCTCTCCCTGTACTTCGATCTGCTCAAGCCAGGTGGGATCGCCAAATTGAGACCAGGCACTGTGTGTACTGTGACGGGTGTTAACGCGCCAGCGCCGGCCATCGAAATCAGTCATTACCAGTGCCCGCCAATACAGTTGTGATGACGAGGGAATATCGGCGTTAAAAGTTACCCGAAAGGCTAGCTCGCCGGAGCGCATAAGATTACTGAAATCGCCCGGCGCCATCTCATCACTGACCCCTGTGCGCGCCGAGGTATTATTTAATGGCACCGTCCACAAGGAACCAAAGCGCGGTACTACCAGAAACAATACCAGCATGACCGGTATAGCCTGGGCTAACAATACAGCCGTCAAGCGCAATAGACGTCCATACTGATAAGTGTCAGATGATTGATGCGTTGCCAAGAGCGTTAGAGTAACCGTGACCAGGCAAGCGAGACCATAGAGTGCGCCGAGAATGGTTTCTACAAATAATAATTGCGTGGCAGCCACAAAATAGCCGAGATAACACAAGAGAATCAAGTCGGCTTGGCGGCGCAGCTCCAAAAGCTTAAGCACAAAACCGGCCACCAATAAGCTCAGCATCACCTCCATGCTGAAACTGGCCCCGAAAGACAGCGCCAGACTCACAGGTATCATCAGGGCGATCAGGATTTTAATCCAGCGCGCCGGGTAGCTCCACACGCCACGGTGAATTTGCCAACGCCATGCCGTTACCGCAACAGCCAGTAGTAATAACCAAGCGGGTAAATAACTGATCAAAGGTAAAATACAGGCCCATTGAGCCACTAAAAACCACTTTAGGCCATGTCGCGCGACAGGATCAAAACGCTGTGTCATTGGGCCTCCGGCAAATCGTGAAGTGCCAGCGCCTGTAATACCTGCTGAAGATGCGTGTCGCCGCTCTCAGGCGTAATTTCAAATCCTGGTAAACGTAGTCCAAACTCACGCTGTAATTTATGCCACTCCAAGGCCAGGTAACACAGGCCACTGAGACGCTGCTCGGTGTCGCCACTGAGTTGGTCAAAATCGAGCCAGGCAGAGTCTGCCAAGGAACCCGCATATTCTTTCAGATGCAATCCGGCGCCGCGAGCATACTGCTTCCAGGCAATCTGTGACTGAGGAGCGCCCGGTTGATATCGCACAAAACCGTGAAAATCATCAAAGACCCCAATCCGCGCTGTGCTGCCCTCCAACTCTTCATCATCGCCCGAACCGCGCTCGTTTAAACTGCGCAGAACCGGTAGCGGTTTGGGGTAAACCAGTATGCGGGTGTCCAGCAGCACCCAGGACCAGGCGCGAATAACCCCGAGTGGAAAGCGGCTGCTGATCAGAATACGCTCCGGGTAATACCAACCACGTTGCATCGCCTGATCAGTTACGGTGATTTCACAAGCGTTAAAATGTGCAATATCACAGGCCACCACCGGACCATCAGCGAGCTGGAGATTAAGCGCAATATGGCGACTGCGAGGCGCTGGCGTTAATGACAACACCAGCCCCACAGAGTCTCCAGCAAACACCGGCGCTCCGCCCAGTGCCTTTACTTGCAGACCAGAGAGATTGCGAAAGGCATGAACAACTGACACAAAAAACAGACTGAGCAGTAAAAAACTCGCAGCCAATACCAGATTATTCTGGTAGTTGGTGCCCAGCAGCCATAGCAGAAAGACAGTGACAAAAAAACCGACGCCTGCCCGGTTGGGCAAGACATAAATAGACCGATGACGCAATTTGACCTGAACAGCGCGCGGTGCTCGGCGCGACACCCAGGCCCAAAAAAAACGTTGCATAGATTGACGCAAGGCCATCAGCAGTGCCCCACTGCCCGCAAAGCGCTATGCCGCAGGCAGAACATCCACACTTTCCAGCAATTGGGTAATTAAGCGATGGGGCGATTGACTGGCCGCCGAAGCATTGATCAACCGGTGGGTTACCACCGGCGGCAACACCGCCTGTATATCATCGGGAATAACATAGTCGCGGTTGTGTATATAGGCCCAGGCCTTGGCTGCGCGCAGCAAGCCCATCGCGCCACGAGGCGACAACCCGTGCGCAAAATCAGTATGAGTGCGGGTAGCGTGTACCAACTTTTGTAAATAATCGATCAGGCTATCTGAGGCTTTTATGGCAGAGACACTCTGCTTCAGCTCAATTAATTGTGCAACCGGCAAACAACACTTCAAATGCCGAATGTGTTCGCGCGGATCGCCACCGGAAAATAACAGGCGTTCGGCTTCAGGGTTCGGGTAACCGAGACTGATACGCATTAAAAAGCGATCCAGCTGTGACTCCGGCAAGGCAAAGGTACCCATTTGCGACTGGGGATTTTGCGTGGCGATCACAAAAAAAGGATCGGGTAATTTTCGGGTTTCACCGTCTACCGTTACCTGACCCTCCTCCATCGCTTCCAGCAGTGCGCTCTGGGTTTTGGGTGTGGTGCGATTTATTTCATCGGCCAGCAGCACCTGCGCAAACACCGGCCCCGGATGAAAACTAAACGTGCTTTTGCTGGCATCAAAGATAGAAATCCCGATAATATCGGCGGGCAACATATCACTGGTAAACTGCACCCGCTGATAGCTGAGGCCTGCGACTTTAGCCAGCGCATGTGCCAGCGTCGTTTTACCCATGCCCGGCAAGTCTTCAATCAGCAGGTGCCCATCGGCCAGTAAACACGACAGCGCCAGCTTGACTTCGTGTTCCTTGCCCAGCAGTACCTTGCCAATTTCTGCTACAAGTTGTGCAACATTGTCTCGCATAAATCACTCATACATTCAAAGCAGCGCCAAGCCCCGCGCCAGATCCTGTTGCAGGTCGTTAATATCTTCGAGCCCCACAGCTATGCGGATCAGATTATCGGTAATACCCGAGTTCTGTTTCTGCTCATCGCTCAGGCGCCCATGGGTGGTGGTAGCCGGGTGAACGATGGTTGTTTTAGCATCGCCGAGATTGGCCGTTAACGACATGATGCGCGTGGCATCAATGACTTGCCAAGCCTCTGCACGCCCGCCCCTAACCCGAAATGATAGTACACCACCAAAACCGCGCTGTTGTTTACGCGCCAACGCGTGATTGGGATGACTGGGTAACCCAGCATAAAACACCTGCTCTATCTGAGGCTGCGCCAACAGCCACTCGGCCAACTGCTGGGCATTATTACTGTGGGCATCCATACGCAAGCGCAGAGTTTCCAGGCCTTTTAAAAACACCCAGGCATTAAACGCGCTCATAGTGGGGCCCGCACTTCTGACAAAAGCCAATACCTCATCGACCAATTTTAGCGGCCCGGCCACTAAGCCGCCCAGGCAACGACCCTGACCATCGATATACTTTGTTGCCGAATGAATAATCAAATCGGCGCCAAATTTTATCGGCAACTGTAATGCTGGGGTGCAAAAACAATTATCCACCACCAGCAGCGCACCCTTGCTATGGGTGAGGTCGGCCAGCCGTTGTAAATCGACAATATCACACAGCGGATTAGAGGGCGTTTCGACAAAGACTAAACGAGTTTTAGGGTTAAACGCCGCTTGCCAACCAGCATAATCGATAGGGTCGACAAACGTAGTGGTCACACCGAAGCGTGCCAGATACTTGGTAAACAACACCGTGGTGGTACCAAATACGCTACGTGAGCAGACGATATGATCGCCGCTTTGCAAAAAAGCCATGCAGGTGGAAAGAATCGCCGACATGCCCGAAGCGGTCGCTACCGCCGCCTCGGTATGCTCCAACGCCGCTATTCGCTGCTCAAGCATGCGCACGGTGGGATTGGTGTAGCGTGAATAGACATTACCCGGCACCTCACCACTGAAACGGGCAGCAGCCTCTGCGGCATTGGCAAACACATAGCTGGAGGTTAAATAAAGTGCCTCACTGTGTTCGCCCTCTTGACTGCGCACCTGCCCTGCTCGCACAGCCAGGGTATCGATAGCCGTACCGGCGAGAGGATCCTTATCATGTTTGTCGGTAGACATAATTATTTTCCGTTACGACCACAATTTTTTAGCTAAAGTGTAACAAGCCCATGGGCAGGCGTTAACTCATCAACATATCTTCGCTGTCATTGTGCAAGCCAATGGGACTGTCATCACTTTTTTCCGGCTTGGATTTCTTTTTCTTTTCCTTAACTTGATGCCGACTGGCTTCCAGTTTATCAAGATACTCTTTATCTACATCGCCGGTAATATATTTGCCATTAAAAACTGCACAATCAAACTCTTTCACCCCGCGACTGCCCTCGGCCGAGGCAGCGATCAAATCATCAAGATCCTGATAGACCAGCCAGTCTGCACCGATTTCTTCACACACCTGTTCGAGCGTGCGGCCATGGGCAATCAACTCTTTGGTGGTGGGCATATCAATGCCATAGACGTTAGGGTAAATCACCGCCGGTGCTGCCGAGGCAAAGTAGACTTTGGCGGCACCGGCCTCGCGTGCCATCTGAATAATTTGCTGGCAAGTGGTACCACGCACAATGGAGTCATCGACCAGCAGCACATTCTTTCCGCGAAACTCCAGCTCAATGGCATTGAGTTTTTGCCGCACTGATTTTCTACGCATCTGCTGACCCGGCATAATAAAGGTGCGACCAATATAACGGTTTTTAATCAGCC
>DATBNH010000061.1:0-5581 GCA_036554405.1 Cellvibrionaceae bacterium
CGTCATCGCCGGTTTCCAGGTGGTTGTATTCCAGCAGCACATTTTTGGAAGAATCCACCACTATGCCATCGCCATTGGGTGCTTCCAGGCTGTTGACGCGTACATCGCGCACAATAATGTTTTCGCTGTAGACCAAGTGGATATTCCAAAAGGGCGTATCGTTAAAAGTGACGCCTTCAATCAGAATATTCTCGCTTTGCCACAGCACTAAAAAGCCGGGGCGCATACCTTCCATGACCGAGCCTTTACCAAAGTCGCGGCGCGATAGGGGCTCTTTAGCGGCCTTGGCGCGCGGCGGAGCGCCGTGCTCGCGGTACCAATCCCACCAGTGCTGGCCCTGGCCGTTAAAGCTGCCCTGGCCGGTAATGGCAATGTTATTAAGATCAATCCCGTAAATCAGCGGCGAATAGTTAAGCGCCTCCACCCCTTCGTGGCGCTGTAAAACTACCGGCAGGTAATCTTCCTTATTGCTGGAAAACACCACCTCGGCGCCTTTTTCCAGGTGCAAATTGATATTGCTCATTAGATGAATAGGGCCGGTAAGCCACTTACCCTTGGGAATGATTACCTTACCGCCGCCTGCGCGGCTGGCCGCAGCAATGGCGCGGTGAATGGCGGTGGTATTCAGCACCGAATCCGCCTCGGTCTTGCCCATGGTCTCGGCGCCAAAGTCTTTAATATTAACGCTGTGGGCCGGAATCACCGGGCGCTGCAGTTGCTCCATGGCAAAGGGCGCATTAATGGGGGCAATGTCTTGAGGGGTTTTGGCCAGCGTTGGCCCGGCCCAAATAAAGGCTAAAAATAAGGTCAAAAGCACGGGGGCTTTAGTGGCAGAGTGATGCATACGGCGTCTCCCAGGATGCATGTGTTTATTGGTATGGTAGCTGCCAAGGGTGCTGGATGGCAGGCTACTGTGCAAAGATGCCAGTATGGCAAATTTTGGCCTGACCATAAAGGTTTTTTTGTAAGGATTTATTGGTATTTTGGTTATACCACTTTGCCGCCGGCTCTCCCTGCCGAGGCAATGCCGGGCGCTTCTAGCGCTCCGCTGTGAGCCGTACCTGCCGGTAGTGGCCGGTATTGGCCTCATTCAGGGTTTCGGCTAAAAAAGGTAATACCGGCTCCATGGCCTGCCACAGGGTCCAGGGTGGGTTGATCAGAATCATGCCGCTGGCGGTCATGCCGAAGCCCTTGCTGTCGGCGCTGATGCCCAGCTCGTACAGTTGTATGTCGGCTATACCGCTGCGCGCCAGTTTTCTTTCCATCTGATCGATATGCTCGCGGTTAACCACCGGATACCACAATGCCACAGATACCGGGCTGAAGCGTTTGTGGGCTTGGGTGACGGCATCGACCACGCGTTTGTAGTCGGTTTTGATTTCGTAGGAAGGGTCCATTAGCACCAGCGCCCGGCGCTCGGGTGGTGGTAGCAGGGCTTTTAGGCCTTCAAAGCCGTCGTTGTCGCTGATATGGATTTGCCGGTCGCGGCCCAGGGCTTTTTCCAGCAGGCGGTGGTCGGCGGTGTGCATTTCGTAAAACCAGGCCGAATCTCCGGGCCGTAAATTGGCCTGGGTGAGCTTGGGTGAGCCCGGGTAGTAATTGAGCTCGCCACTGTTGAGCGCCTTAATTTGTGCCCGGTACTCGGCCAGTAAGGGCGGCAGGTCGGTGCTATGCCAGAGCCGGGCAATACCGTCCAGATACTCGGCGCGGTGTTTAGGGTGCGCGTTGTCTAGCGTATAGCCTCCCGCACCAGCGTGGGTATCGATGACCCGCAAGGGTTTATTCTTGGCGGTCATATATTTAAGGCAGTGAAGCCAGATACAATGCTTGAGTACATCGGCATGATTGCCGGCATGAAAACTGTGGCGATAGCTGAGCATAAAATTGGCCATAAAAAGCCAGTGATTATAGTGCTAAGGCTGCCGATTCCCTACAATAAACTTTTCGTGTCTGTCTGTTGTCACAGACGTTCGACAATATTTTGCGCTGTTATTTTAATTGCCAGCCTTTAAGTGATGTATGTATGCTCAAAAAATCCTTGCGTTTGACGCCAATGGCGCTGCTACTGCTAGCCCCACTGGCCAACGCCCAGGAACCCGCCCTTGAAATTACCGGCGCTAGCGATCGGCTGGCGGATAACATTCGCGCCTATGTGAACATTGCCGATGAATCGTGTCAGGCAGGTCAGTGGCGTTTGCGTGCGCTGGCCCGCACCCTGGATGACAATATTGCCGATGCTGGCCGAGCACTGGGTTACTATCACCTCCATGCCGAGAAAAATTTTACCCGCAGTGATGATTGCTGGCGTTTAACCCTGGCGGTGACTCCCGGGGAGCCCACCCGGCTCAAAGTGGTGAATATCACTCTGGATGGCGAGGGCCGCGAGGATGCACAACTGGCCAAGATTGCCGGTAACAGTGGCTTGGCGGTGGGTGATCAACTCAATCACGGGCGTTATGGCAGTTTCAAAAGCCGTCTGCTACAGACTGCCAGCACACGCGGTTATTTTGATGCCGAGTATGTGACCAGTGAGGTGCTGGTAGCGGCAAATGACAAAAGTGCACGGATCAATATGCTGCTGGATACCGGGCCACGGTATCGCCTGGGTGACATTCAGCTCAATCACGACATTCTTGGGCGCCCCCTGCTGGATCGCTATCTTACGCGCTTTGAGGAAGGCCAGTATTACCAGGCCTCCGATCTGCAGCAGCTGCGCAGTGAGTTTCGCGCCAGTGGCTATTTTGAGGGTGTGAGGGTCGTGCCCGATCTGGAAAATCTGCAGGATAACCAGGTGCCGATTGTTATCGATCTCAACGGCGGGCCACGCCACAGCTACTCTGCGGGTGCCGGTTACGCTACAGATACTGGACCCAGGGTATTGCTGGGATACCAAAACCGCTATCTCAACAGTCGCGGTCATACCTTTGATGCCGATGTGAATGTGGCCGAAACCATCACCACCTACCAAGTCTCTTACGGCATTCCCATGGAGCGCCCAGCCTACGACAAACTTAAGCTCTACACGGGTTTTGGCCGGGAGAAGCTCAACAACTGGCAGAGTGATCGGTTAGCCACGGGGATCAACTACTCCACCTGGCAGGCGGGTAATTTTCTCAACACCTATGACTTGGCGGCAGAACGCGAGGATTACCGCTTTGGTGACGACCCCAGTCGCCGCTCGGAGCTGATTATTCCCATGTTCACCACGTCCATTACCCGGGGTCCCGAGTCCAACTACCCGACATCGGGCTGGAGCCTGATGGCGAGGCTTAAGGGTGCCAGTGAAGAGCTGGGTTCCAGCACCGATTTTGCCCAGGCCTATGGCCGCATTAAATATATTCAGAAGTTGGGTGGGGGCCGTTTATTGCTGCGCGTCGATGGCGGTATCACCGAAGTGGATGACTTTGCCGCTCTGCCCATTTCCCTGCGCTTTTTTGCCGGTGGCGATGCCAGTGTGCGCGGTTACGGTTTCAAGAATCTCGGCCCTGTAAATGAGGAGGGCATTGTCATTGGCGGTTCGCGCCTTCTGACCACCAGCATTGAATACGACTACCGGGTTTACGGTGACTGGGCGCTGGCGGTTTTTATGGATGAGGGTAATGCATTTAATGGCGGCGACTACGAGCGCTATCGCGGCGTGGGGATGGGTGTGCGCTGGATATCACCGGTGGGCCCGGTGCGGGTCGATGTTGCTCGCGCGCTGGATGGTGAGCGCGGTTGGCGTCTGCATTTAAGTGTGGGGCCAGACTTATGATTATGATAAGGCGTTGGCTTTTTCGCGGCCTGCTGGGCTTGTTAATACTGTTGGTGCTGTTAATGGCAGTCGCGGTGTTAATTGTAGGCACCACACCCGGCAGCCGCTGGTTGATTAATCGGGTGGCACCGGCAGTGGGGGTGGAAGTAGGCGCCGTAGAGGGTACTCTGCTGCACGACCTCACCCTCAAACGGGTGCATTATCAATTGGGCGAGCAGCAATACCGGGCCGATCGTTTGCGCCTGGCCTGGCGTGCCAGTGCGCTCTGGTTTGGTGTGGTTTCCATTGCCGATCTCGAGGCCGATGGGTTGGTCATTGTCATACCTGCGGGTGAAGAAGAGACGAAACCCGCCGCTGATCCTACCTGGCCGAGTATTGGCTCGCCGCTGCCCGTCTTTGTCGACCGCTTGGCAGTGAACGGCCTGAATGTAACCTTGGGCGATGCCCGCTATCATCTTGATCGCGTGCGCGCTGGGGCGGAGTACGGGCTGACGCGCGCTCGGCTATCAGATTTGCGAGTGAACACTGCCGCCAGCGAAGCCGCGCTGGATGCGCAACTGGGGCTCAGCTATCCCTACAAACTGACGGCTGATGTAAAGTGGGTGTTGGCTCCTCCAGAAGACACAAATGCACCCCACGACGTAACCCGTTTGCTGCCCGAAGCACTGCTGTCGCCGGAATTTGCCGGTCGCCTGGAGGTGGAGGGGGATATCACCCAATTGACATTTTCTGCCGAGTTGCGCGCACCGGAAGTGCTCAATGCCGAGGGCCGCTGGACCACCGGCATTGGCAAAATCGCCCAGTCGCCAGCTATAGCGGCTGAACTTCAGCTACCCGGGCTCGCCCTGTCGCGCTTTGTGGCGCAAGAGCCACTGTCAGCGGGCCAGGTTAATGGCAAGGTCACCGTTGATGGCTGGCTGGATGGTTACCAGCTTGAGACTCACGCTACGCTAACCTTGCCGGATTACCCCGATCTCAAGCTTAAGGCCCAGGCAGAGGGCAATTTGCAGGGAATAACTATCGCCCCGGCGGCACTAAATATGGCAGATGCCGAGTTGGAGTTCGCCACCGAACTGGGGTGGCAGCAGGGCTTCAGCTGGCAGGCATCATTGCAGGGAAGCCGCCTTGACCCGTCGGTGGTACACGCCGATTGGCCGGGCAAGCTACAACTTGAAGCCGACAGTAAAGGGCAGTGGGCCGACGGCGAGTTGACCATGGAGGCCTATGTTCGCAATCTGAGCGGTCGCCTGCGAACCCTGGCGGTAGATGCCCGGGCGCAGGTGAATGCGAAAAACGGTGAGTGGAAAATCGCCGATGGCTATTTGGCCGTGGGCGCCAACCGTTTGAATTTTAGCGGTGATTATGGCGAGACCTTTACTGTCAATTGGGATATAGCCGCGCCCTTACTGGACTCTATCGACCCCATGTTGGGCGGCAGTATTCACTCACAAGGCTCGGCGAGCGGCAGCGGTAGTGAAGTGGCGCTGTCTTTTACGGCCGAGGCCGAATCGTTGCAGCTAGGTAATTACCAGGTCGACGCGCTAACGATGGAGGCCCGTGAACAAACCCTGACACAGGGCGATGCCACCGTAACCGCCCAAGGGCTGAAAGTGCCGGGGCTCACTATCGAGCAGCTGCGCGTAAGCATGAATGGCGGTCCCCAACAGCACGACGTGCAAGCTCAAGTCACACTGGATGATTTTCAGCGTCTGACCCTCGGCTTTACGGGTCAGTTTAATGGCGCCGCGTGGCAGGGTGAGATTAAGAGCCTGACCCTCACCAGCGCCTATACGCGCAGCCTGTCATTGGCCGAGTCTTTTACTCTGG
>DATBNH010000074.1:0-2838 GCA_036554405.1 Cellvibrionaceae bacterium
TTGATTTTCTCATTTTGGTGCATGGTGCATTCCCATAGGTTTTACATGTTTGTCTTGCACGGCAAGACGTGCCTGACACCGGAGGAGCAAGGACAATGCCAGCGACTGAAAAACCGGGGAATTAATTTATTAAAGCAAATAAAATCAGCAGGTTAAATTTATATGGCTTTATTTATGTATAACTATAGTCAGCACTCAACATCACCAGAACAGCACCACTGAAGTGCAAACGCGCACCCCAATAAAGCAAAAATCATGGATTCACAGGGACTCAATATGGTGCATTAGCGTGGTGCGCAATATCGCCAAAATCCAAAACGGTGCACACCCTTGTCAAGCTCCTGCTCTGCCGGTATGTTTATCCATACAAAATACTGACCGGTATAAACATGTCCAGCCCAACAGACGCATGGCCGAATAATTGCTATGCTGAGAACTCTGAAATGCCGAACACGCCAAACCTTATGTCAACAATACGCACACACATGCCTTCTTCAGCGACACCGCTTATCGACAGTTTTGGTCGCGCCATCACCTATGTGCGACTGTCGGTAACCGACCGCTGTGACTTGCGCTGCGTGTATTGTATGGCCGAGGACATGACCTTTTTACCCCGCAACGAGGTATTAAGCCTTGAAGAGATAACCCGCCTCGGCCGTGTGTTTACCGGCATGGGCGTCAATAAAATCCGTGTTACCGGTGGCGAACCGCTGATTCGCAGCGGCATTGTTGAACTGATGGGTAATATTGGTCGCCTCAGTGGACTCCGTGAGCTGTGCTTGACCACCAACGGCACACATCTGGCGCGTTATGCCCAAGCACTGAAACTGGCGGGCGTGGATCGCATTAACATTAGCCTTGATACCTTAAAACCCGAGCGATTTCGTGCGCTTACCCGTCACGGTGATTTAGCCAAAGTCCTGGAGGGTATCGAGGCCGCGCAACAGGCGGGCTTTAAACGGATTAAACTCAACTGTGTGGCGCTTAAAAATCACAATGCCGACGAAGCGACAGAGCTGGTGGCCTTTGCCCTGGAAAAGGGTCTGGACATCAGCTTTATTGAAGAGATGCCCCTCGGACACATTGATGAACACAATCGCGCCGGTGAGTTTATTGCCAGCAGCGAGCTTAGAGCCGAGATCGACAAACGTTTTTCCCTTATGCCCACCAATGATTCCAGTGGCGGGCCAGCGCGCTATTGGCAGCATGGCGGATTGAACTCTCGTATCGGCTTTATTTCCCCCCACAGCCAAAATTTTTGTGCCAGCTGCAACCGGGTGCGAGTAACTGCAACCGGGCGGCTGATTTTGTGTCTGGGCCAGGAAGACAGTGTGGATTTACGCCAACTGCTACGCGATCACCCCGAGGATGACGCAGCTCTGGAGCAGGGCATTCGCGCCGCTATCGCCCATAAGCCGCTGGAACATAATTTCACCCACAACGAGCAGCCACAAATACTGCGCTTTATGAACGCCACCGGCGGCTAAGGAACCCATGACAGCCACATCCCAATTCGTCAGCCTCAATCTGTGTATCCTCACTGTGTCCGATACCCGCACTGAGGCCGAGGACACCTCTGGCCAAAAGCTGGCCGAACTGGCCTCCCGGGCCGGACACACACTCTACCAGCGCGATTTGGTAAAAGATGATATCTATCAAATTCGCGCCCGACTGTCGGCATGGATTGCCGATGCCCAGGCGCAAGTGGTGCTGGTTACCGGTGGCACCGGCTTTGCCGGACGCGACAGCACGGTAGAGGCGGTAACGCCGCTGTTTGATAAAACTGTAGTGGGTTTTGGTGAACTGTTCCGGCAAGTATCTTATGAAGAAATCGGCAGCTCTACGATTCAGTCCCGCGCCACGGCCGGGCTGGCCAACCGCACGCTTATTTTCTGCCTGCCGGGTTCCACCGGCGCCTGTAAAACCGCGTGGCCGATTATTGAGCAGCAAATCGACAGCCGCCATCGGCCTTGTAATTTTGTCGGCCAGTTAGTGTGAACACCGCCATTAATTTAGCACAGGCACGCGCCGAACTGCTTGCCAGCGCCAGAGCAATACGAGCAAACAACCCCTTGCCAATAGAATGGTTACCACTGGCGCAAAGCCTGAACCGCATTCTGGCTGAAGATGTAAACGCAAGCATTGATGTGCCGCCAGCGGCCAATAGCGCTATGGATGGCTATGCTCTGGCCTCAGCAAACGTTAAACCGGGCCAGCGGTTGCTTATCTCTCAGCATATTGCCGCTGGCAGCCTCGCTCAACCGCTGGTACCCGCTACGGCCGCTCGCATTCTTACCGGTGGCGAAATACCCTTTGGCGCCAATGCTGTGATAATTCAGGAGAATTGTCTGCACGAAGGTGAGCATATTGTGCTGCAGACTCCTGTCAGCAGTGGCGATAATATTCGCCCTCGGGGTCAGGATATCGCTCGCGGCTCGCGGCTGTTTGAGCACGGGCAGCGCCTGGGACCCGCCGATCTTGGCCTGTTAGCATCCATCAATATCAGCCAGGTGCCAGTTTTCAAGTCACTGTCGGTGTCACTTTTGTGTACCGGTAACGAGCTAGTGGAGCCGGGGACACCACTGGCGCCCGGGCAAATCTACAATACCAACCGTTTTATGCTGGCGGCTCTGTTGGCTCGATTGGGCTGCGTTGTCACTCGAGAGAAACAGGTGGCCGACACTCTTGAGCAGACACGCACGGCACTGCAACAGGCGGCAGGTGCGCAATTAATTCTGTCATCGGGGGGCGTTTCGGTGGGCGATGCCGACTATGTAAAGCAGGCAGTGACCGAGCTGGGGGCGCTGGATTTGTGGAAAGTGGCCATCAAACCCGGCA
>DATBNH010000084.1:0-2177 GCA_036554405.1 Cellvibrionaceae bacterium
CCCAAACCATCAGCTGTTTTATATATAGCCCGAAACTCTACCTGGCCGTTATTGCCCTGCTGCTGAGCGCTGAAAATATGCAGCGCTTGCCACTGGGGCGAGTCGGATAAGTTCAGATTGCCGGGGCGTGTGGATGAGTGCCAGGTAGCCAATAGATAAGGTGCCAAACCTAATGCAAACGCGCTATAGCGCGAGCGCATTAGGGCCTCAGGGGTGGCTGCCGGGGCGGCACCCAGGTGACAGGGCTCGCAGCAACGCCGGTAAGTGTGGCCACTGCCACAGGGGCATGATTGACTGTTCATCAAGCAGTCTCAGGTATCCGTTCGGCACCCCAACTGCGGTAGATACCGGCTTTAACCCGCTCCAGCTCTTCGGCATTAATGTTGGCCAGCTCGCCGCTTTCCAGTGGATCAAAATGAAAGATATACAGGCGCGAGGCAAATTGCTCAAAAGGCAAAGAGGCCTCACCAAAACGCTCACCGTGGCCTGCGGTACTTACCCGCACCTCATCGCCCCAGTTTTGACCGCTGTCATTGTTGGGGTTGTAAAAATACACGCGCATTTCGTCTTTTGGGTCCAGCGCTACTCGCAGCACGGTAATGGCATGCCAACCCACAAATCGCGCGGCGCTGTCGGTAACGGCAATGCCCGCCGGTTGCGGGTGAATAAGCGGCTGGTTGCCGTTGTAATAGGGATGGTAGCTGGCATAAAAATGCCGAAGAAAATCTTCCAGCTCGTGCATTTTACCGGTGGTTACATCCACGTTAATGCGGAACCCACGGCCCGACCACCAACCGTGAAACTCCGGGTTTACCCAGCGGTGCGGGTCACCCTCGCGGCCGATGCAGCGGCGGCCCATTTCCACATAAATTCGGTCCAGATGCGGTACCACCAACAGCGATACCGGGTCCAGATCCAGCGGGGGTTTGACGGCAACGCCATACAGGCTCTCGCGCGAGGAGATTGGCTGGCCTTCAAAGTGAATGATAATCTCATCATCGCGAGCGGCCCAAACCACCATTTGCAGTAAATAGTCCGGGTCATTATAGGCCCACATAGACAGCGCTCGCGCCGACTGGCACGTGGGATTATTGCCCTGACCCACGCCCAATGGCTGGCCGAGCATACACAGAACACCCTGCATCAACCAGGCACGAGGCGAAGGTTCGGGGCCAAAAGTCAGCTGCAGGCGTTCGATAGATTCTGTTGATAAAGGCAGCGATAACTGCCGCCACAGTGCCGGCGCTACCGCAGGCTGATAGAGAATGCCGCGCTCCAGCAAGAAAGCCAGGCCGTAAATGGCCTGAGCGGTTTGCGGATGCACTGCCTCTTGTATCATGGCGTGCACTAAGCTGCCATAACACAACAAACAATCGCGCCCGGTACTGGACAAGCCCAGCGCCTCTGATAACAAATGGTCGCCGTGATCCAAAAGATAACGCAGCAACACCGCGTGATAAGCCGAAACCAGCCCGGTGTCGTGCATGGCGCGGGCGAAACCGGTGGCCTCGTACTGCAGCGCACCGCTATCCATACTGCTCAGCCGCTCGAGATAAACCTCCACGCCCGGATCTTCACGGCAGGCCTGAGTCGGACCAAACAAACTGCTGATAAGCCGATCGGCGCCCTGCCCGCTGACGCCCAAATCAATCTCGGGATTGCTCAGGCATACGGCAATCTGGGTGATCATTTGCTTGACGTTATCGACCTGAATGGGGCGCTGCTGCAAAATTCGCCAGATCTCTTCAATCAGCTGATCGATAACGTGTTCATAGCCAATGCTCTCGGCCAGATGCTGAAACAGCGCCCGGGTTGCCAGTGCTAACCTGCCCTGTTGTTCGCGTTCGGCCTCAGTAGGCGTGCTGAACAGCAACTCCAGATTAACGGCCAACACCTGGGTCAGGTAATGATGAGCCTGCTCCGAGGACATTCCCGGGTGAACACACTCACCCTTGGCAATGGCCAGCAAGCGCAGCTCGCTAATGGCTTCAATCACCACGGTATCAGCGTTAGGGCTCTTCAATGAATAGCTGCTCAGTGCCGGGAGCAGATTTTGTGGCTCGGCCCAATCGGAGCCGGAAAATACTCCCGCTTGTTCTAGCGCCTGGGTGCGCGCCTGCACACGGGCGCAGCCGCCGTCTTGCATAAGTAAACGACGCACAGCATCAAAAACACGG
>DATBNH010000104.1:0-2354 GCA_036554405.1 Cellvibrionaceae bacterium
CCTTCCAGCAATATCAGTTTAATCTGGCGGCTATTACTTCTAGTCCCAATAATCCTATTTTTTCCGGAGATTTGAGTGATGTGTTGTCCGATGAAAATGTCGGTGACCCGGACAATGGTTTTGCTATCAACAATAGCCGCGATAATGCTAACAGTTATATTGCCGCCAACAAGGTCTATGCCGGTTTTGGTCAGCTGGACGTTACCTGGGATTACACCTGGCGGCTGGTGTTGGGCACGCGCTGGGAAGATTACCAGCAAGTGAACCTGCCCTGGGATCCGGTCAGATATGACGGCACCCAGTTTCCTGGAAGCGACGGTGATAACCCGGAAGAAGTGGCCGACTACTTTCAGGACGTGACTTATGCTGAAGATGACTACTATCATTCGGCGGCACTGACCTGGATGCTGCAGGACTTCTGGGCAGAAGACTTTCAGCTCCGGTTGAGCTTTGGTGAAACCACTGTACGCCCGGACTTGCGTGAAATTTCGGCCTCTAACTACTTTGATCCGCTCACTGATATTTCGGTTAACGGTAACCCGGATGTGGTGCCCTCGCAAATAGATAACCTGGATTTGCGGGCTGAGTGGTTCTTTGGCAATGGTGACAACCTGACACTTTCTGTGTTTTACAAAGATATTGTCAATCCCATTGAGTTATTTGAATCGGCTGCGACCGATGACAATATTGCCGCTACTATCGAAAACGCCGCCAGTGCCGAGCTTTTGGGTTTGGAGGTGGAGTTTCTCAAGCGCCTGGGCAGCTTCAGCGATGCGCTGGATTCTTTCTTTGTACAGGGTAACTTCACCTTTATGGACAGTGAGCTGGAGGCGGGTACACGTGCCGATGCACCTACCAATCAGATTCGCCCGCTACAGGGCGCGTCCGATTGGGTAAGTAACCTGATTCTGGGCTTCGATTCACCCAATGGCCAGCATGCCGCTACCCTAGCTTACAATGCCTTCGGTGAGCGCCTGTTTTTTGCCGGCCGCAACGGAGCGCCAGACAGCTACGAGCAGCCGTTCCACTCGCTGAATCTCACTTACTATTATTACCCTACGGATCAGTTTACGGTGAAGTTCAAGCTCAATAACCTGCTGGATCAGGATTTGGTACTGCAAAAAACCGATACCTTTTCCGACGGCACAACGCAAACTGTGGATATTTACAACCAAAAACGTGGCCAGGACATCAGCCTGAGTGTGCAATACCAGTTCTGATCGTTATCAACGGCAGTTCTGTCTTGCTTTAAGCCGCCTTCGGGCGGTTTTTTTATGTTTTTTCAAATATTCATATGAAAATGGGGTGTTTTTTTCCAAAAAACTCATAAATACGCTGTTTTGTAATAATAAATTAACATAAATGTGCATGGCCGGGTGCTAATCTGTTACCAAGAGATCAGATAGCGCGCAATGTGTGGCATCTGATGATATGAAGTACTGCTGATGAGGATATAACGATGAAAAAACAGCTGCTTATCGCTTTGATGACACTGGGCCTGAGTGCCGTGGCCACAGCCCAAACGTATGTGCCTGCCGGGTTCGGTGAAGACACCCTGGATTATTTACAACAAGCGGTGATTGCGCCAGAGCTGAATGCCGATCTGCCCGTGGCCTCCATATACTGTCAGGCGGATGTGGGTACCGATGGGCTTACCCGCAATCTCAATTGTTATGAGCGTGAAGGCTTTGACCAACTGCGCGATCAGGTAGAAGAAGCGCTGATCGGTCGCGCCTTTACCCCCGCGACAGTGAATGGTGAAAATGTACCGGTACGCATGATTTTTCGTGTGGTTTACGCCGACGTTGACGGGCAGCCTCCGGTGATGATGTTACCCAACCTCGGTCATATGCAGGGCGATTTGGGTTACCACTATGTGGCCCCCCAAGAGCGCCTGGACGACAACAATTGGTACGAGCGCTATCGCAGTAATGATTGGAGCCGCGGCCAGCCTTTCTTTGGCGGCGAAGGTCGGCCCACCCGTGTAATGGCTCACGTTAATACCGAAGGCCAGGTAACCAGCGTGCGTCGCATTGAGGCCCACGGTCGTAACAAGCGAGATGCTGTCGAAGTAGAAAAAACGCTCAAGCAATCAGAGTTTATTCCGGGTTTTGTTAATGGCAGTCCCGAGCCCATGCGTTACTTTGCGGTGCTGCATTACCCCGACTAGCCCGCTGTTAGCTCCCTTGAGACCACCTACGGGTGGTCTTTTTATGTGTGGGTCATAAACCCCAGATCAAACTCACTGAAATTATGTAAATTGGGGAACACCGTACTGAAGTCGGCGCCCGGTAGTCCGAACCAGTTCGCCAGGGTGGCGCCGTATTGATCAATGGCGGTGGTGGGTATCAATA
>DATBNH010000110.1:0-3685 GCA_036554405.1 Cellvibrionaceae bacterium
AATAACAATACTCCTCCAGCCAGCAGCAGCTCTGTTGCCAGTAGTAGCAGTAGTAGTAGCAGTACTAGCAGTAGCAGTAGCACGCCAGAAAATCTATTGCCTCTGGTTAGCGCCGGTGATGATCTTGAGGTCAACGCCGGAGCAGAAGTGCAACTTCAGGGAGACGCCAGTGACCCTGATGGCGAAATTGCCAATCTGTTTTGGACACAAGTGTCCGGCCCACGCGTGCCTTTATCAACCTCTGCGGTCAATGATGGACAAATTACCTTCGATGCGCCTAATACCGGCGTGGGCAGTAGCGTCGATATGGTTTTTGTACTTACAGCCATTGACGATCAGGGCGCAACGGCCACCGACACGACCACGGTTACGGTTAGTCGCATCAATCAATTACCGGTTGTGCTTACTTCAGGGCTGATTGTGGTTGACAGCGCCGCCGAGGTAAATCTGTCTGCCACCGCTTACGATCCCGATGGCAGCATCGTTAGTTATTTATGGCAGCAAACCGCAGGCGATGCGGTAGTTATTGATAACAGCGATACAATCAATGCAAGCTTTACGGTACCCGTTACAGAGAGTGAGGCTAATTTTGAATTTTTGCTAGAAGTTACCGATAACGAGGGCGCCACAAGTAGCGATACCCTGACTGTAGCGGTTTTACAAGAAAACGCCCCAGAAATTGTTATGGATTTCCCTCCATCGCGGGGGGCATATACCGCCGAGACAATATCTGCCTATGGCTTAGTAGCAGCCAGTGACGAAGCCGAAATTCAACAAATTACAGTGAGTGCTGGTGTTGAGCCGGTGAACGCCGTCATTAATGCAGACGGTAGCTGGCGCGCTGATAATATCATCTTACCAGGCGGGGTTAATCAAATAAAAATCACTGCGCAAGCGATTGACAGTGAAAACCGTATCAGCTATGCCGAATCACAATTAGTGCGCACCAGTAACTTATCAATTGGTTCAAGCGAGTCTTGGGGCCAAACCAAAGCCATGGTGCTCGCGGATGATCAGACCTCCATTTGGTTGCTGGCTGAAGGCGTTGTCGGTGAAGACATCAAGCTGATGAGTGTGGATATTAGTAGCGGTTTTCGCACCGCTGCCATTACCGATTTTAGCGATGAAACTCAAGGCCCCACATCCACCAACTATAGTGACATGACCTTTGATGGGGAAAATCAACAATTGTATTTAGCATCCTTACCAGAGAACGAAGAGGTATTGGCGCAGCTACACAGTGTGGATATTGCCACTGGTGTGCGCAATCAATTGTCGCTATCCTATGAAGATGAAAATGCCATGCTCGGCACTCCGAGCGGTGTGTATATCCACGACAACCAGCAGCTCTATGTGGCAGACGGATTTGGTTATGTTCTGTCCGTCGATGTAACCACAGGCAGCACACGGGTGGTAGCTGATAACGATTCACTGGCCGTAGGTGTGAATGCGCCCTCTCAAATCACATGGGACCACAACCAATCGCAACTGGTAGTAGTAGAACAAGGTTCCGGCGCGGTGGATATCATTGGAATTAACGGATTAAATGAACCTGAACCCACGACCCAGATGATTTCTGTGGGCGAATCCATTTCTTTTGGCCCCATACCATTAGTCTCTGCCGATGGCCTGGAAATTGACGGATTGTTGAATCGAGCATTGGTTCTGGTTAGTCAGGAAAACACCATTACCACTGTCGATTTGACCACAGGGGAGCGTAATATTTTGCTGGAAAATTTTGGCAAGGCAAATCATACCGGCCGCGATATTGTGTTTGATAATAACCGTCGTATTCTTTATGGTGTGGCCGGTGAAGATTACGATCAAGCGCTCTATGCCATTGATCCGGTATCGGGTAGTAAGGTTACCATCAGCACCAGCTTCTAAACAGTTTCAACCCCCTCTACAGCCGGCCTTGTCAGTAGATGATGGCCGGCTTTTTTATGCCAAAAGATTAAACACAAACCTATGGTGTGAGAAACTCTTGCAAAAAACGGTAAATCATATCGGCGGTTGGCTGCAGCCAAGGGTTAAACAGCCAAAAAGTATGTGGGGTATTATCTATAGCGTGTACACGGTAAACAACACCCATAGCGTCCATGCGCGCAGTCATTTCTTCCTGACCCACACTAAAACGCTGTTGCGCACTGTTGATAAACAACATCGGTGGCATAGAGGGACTGACATGAAAAATCGGCGAAGCCCGGTGCCAACGCTCCACTTGCTGATGATAACGGCCGCCCAACCAGGCGCCGGCCGCAGAGGGATTTTTAGTGGGGTCGTCCTCAAAGTAGCGCGCCGCCTCGGAAGTAAAGTCAGACAGACCATCAATATTAATAACCGCTTGTACCTCACTTGAGGTATTGCTACTGCTAACGGCCGGGTCAAAATACACCTCGCCCGCCGTTAACCCGGTAAGGCTTGCAATTTGTCCGCCTGCAGAGGCACCACCCACGGCAATACGCTCGGCATCAATACCGTAATCTCCCGCATTTTCACGCAGCCAGCGAATGGCTGCATGGGTATCAGCAATGGCCGCCGGAAATAAAGCCTCGGACGATAGCCGATAACTAATGGTTGCAGCCACTATGCCTCGCTCAGCCAGAGCCTGTGCCAGAGGCGTCAGGTTTTCGCGATAACCGTAACGCCACCCCCCGCCGTGTACCAGCACGATTGCCGGCAGTAACTGTGTTGACGCCTGCGGATAATAAACATCCAACTGCAAATCGCGCTCACCATAACTTACATAGGTAATATTGTTAGCTGCATTCACCCCAGTAGGCAATTCATCACTGGCCACACTGATAAACGGATAACTTTCAACTTCTTTCAGGTAAGTATGGTAAGCGGTGTAGGTGTTTTCCTCCGCCACCATCTTGTCGCCCAACGGGTGTTGCTGGCAAGCGGCTAGGGCAACAGCTACCGAGGCCAGGCACACGCGCAAAGCAGTTAAATACTTACAGTAGCCAATAGTTAAAAAAAACATTCGCATGTTGATTAATCATCCACCAAAAATCGATTGAGACGCTGCTTAAGACTGGCGTTTTCTGTGGTTAAGGCATCAATTTGCTGTAATAAATCCAGCACCAAAGGTACATCTTCCCACTGTACTGCCAAGTCACGGTGCAAGCGCTCAGCTTTGTTGGCAACGACAATAGCAGTGGCGGTGAATTGCCATTGCTCACGGTTATTACCTATCACCGGGGTCAACGTGCCCTGCTCGATTAACGCCAGCAATTGCTGCTCACTGGCACTGGCGCATTGGCACAATTCGTCAAAGCTCACCTGCATCACAGATAGTCGATTCATAATTGCTTACTCCACTCGGCGCGCGGGTTGAAACTGGCAGCTTTGGCCAACTGTTCCCATAAAGGCTTTGCCGCTTCATTAGCAGTAGCTGGCATCACCACATTCAATACGGCTAATAAATCCCCAGGGCCATGCTTGCCCATTAAGCCTTTACCTTTTATACGCAAGCGCTGACCTGATTGACTGTTGGGTTGAATGGTCAGTTGAATTTTTCCAGTTAAAGTGGGCACTGTGACTTTAGCCCCGAGTGCGGCCTCCCAGGGCGCCAGTGGCACTGTCAGCAGCAGGTTATGGCCTTCCACATCAAACAAAGGGTGCGGTACCAGGCGAATGTGCAAATATAAATCGCCACTCGGGGCATCACCCACCCCCGGCA
>DATBNH010000119.1:0-9983 GCA_036554405.1 Cellvibrionaceae bacterium
CCGCTCGAGCGCATCCGCAGTTTTATTCATATTCTTATTGCCAATCGCGCCAAAATAAAACGCCATGGCTGCCCGGTGGGTACCCTGTGTTCGGAAATGGCCAAGCTCAAGCATCCAGCGCAGGCGCAAGCCAATCAACTATTTACGCTATTTCGCGTTTGGCTAAGGCAGCAATTTACCGCGCTGGGGAAGAAAAAACAGGCCGATACTCTGGCTATGCACTTGCTGGCCCGCAGTCAAGGCGTTGCCACTTTGGCCAGTGCCTTTGGCGATGAAAAATTTATTCGTCTGGAAGTGCAGCAGCTTAATCAATGGCTGGATCGGCTGATCGATTAGTTTTCCAGAATAGATGAGCCCAACGACAAAAAGGAGCAGGCGATTATGTTTGTGGTATTACTGGAATTCTCTGCCAATAAAGCTCAAGCAGGCGCTTATATGGCGAAGCATAACGATTGGTTGCAACAGGGGTTTGACGAGGAAATTTTCTTATTTTCTGGAAGCCTGCAGTCGAAACGCGGCGGTAGTATTCTGGCACACAATATCTCGCGCGAGGCGCTACAAGAACGCCTTAGCAAAGACCCTTTTGTCGCTCATAATATTGTTACTGTCAGTATTCTGGAAATAACCCCCGGCAAGGCCGACGAGCGTTTGGCTTTTATTGTTTAATAAGGAGATCCCATGACTAAAACCATTCCCGGCCCCGATGGCAAACCTCGCTGCGGCTGGTGCGCTGCCACAGAAGACTTTTTCCCTTATCACGATAACGAATGGGGGTATCCTGTGGATGATGATATTCGGCTATTTGAAAAAATCAGTTTGGAAGGCTTTCAATCGGGTTTGAGCTGGCGCACCATATTGACCAAGCGGGAAAATTTCCGCAAAGCTTTCAAGCAGTTTGATTTTAACAAAGTAGCTCACTTTACCGAAAAAGATGTAGAGCGATTATTGCAAGATGCCGGTATTGTTCGCCATCGCGGCAAGATAGAAGCGGTCATCAATAACGCCCAGCGCGCCAGGGAAATGGTAAAAGAGCACGGCTCACTAGCGGCTTTTATCTGGCAGTATGAGCCCGATATAAAACAGCTTGGCGCGCCTCAAAGCATGACCACTTCCCCGGAATCTATTGCCCTGTCCAAGATTTTGAAAAAACGTGGGTGGAAGTTTGTTGGGCCCACTACAGTGTTCGCCTTTATGCAGGCCATGGGGCTTATCAATGATCATGTGGAAAACTGCGTGACCCGTAAAAAAGTGATCAGTGCGCGCAAAAAATTCCGCCCGCCACGCGTTAATCATGATTGAGTCGTAGCGATACCATTATTGTTTAGCGTCGCCAGAAAACCGGGCTTAATAGTACCAATAGGGTGAAGACTTCAAGCCGGCCTAGCAGCATGGCAAAGCAAAGTATCCATTTGGCGGGGCTATTTATGTCGCCGTAGTGAGCGGCAACGTCGCCCATACCGGGGCCGAGGTTGGTGATGCAGGCGCCCACCGCCGAGAAGGCGGTCATGAGATCGAGGCCGGTGGCAATTAACAACAGAAACATGGCAATAAAAGCCACCACGTACATGGCAAAAAATCCCCACACCGCCTCAATAACCCGGTCGGGAACGGTGATCTTGCCTACCTTCACAGACAACACTGCACTGGGGTGTATGAGCCGGTGAATTTCGCGCACACCCTGTTTATACAGTAGCAATACCCGAATGGCCTTCATGCCGCCACCGGTGGAGCTGGCGCAGCCACCAACGAAAGCGAAAAGGAACAACATATAGGGTAAAAAGCTGGGAAAGCTGTTGTAGTCACTGGCAAAGCCGGCGGTAGTCATGGTGGAGACAAAGTTAAAAATGCCCAGGTAAAAGCTGTCATTCAGGTTGAAGGCGCGCGAGCTGGCCAAGTACACCACGGTAATAATGCTGCCAACGATAATCCAGCCCATAAAAAAGCGTAATTCAGCATCGGCCAAATAGTGACGCAGGGATTTTTCTCGCCACATTAAAAAGTGCAATGAAAAATTAATGGCAGCCAGAATCATAAACACCGTACAGACCATAATAATAGCTGGACTGTCGTAGTGAAGTAGACTGCTATCATGGGTGGAAAAGCCACCATTAGCCACGGTGGAGAAGCCGTGGCCAATGGCATCAAACCAGCCCATACCGGCAAAGCGATAGGCGATGATACAGGCCAGAGTAAACAGCATATAAATGGTAAACAATGCTTTGGCTGTTTCGGTAATACGCGGGGTGAGTTTGTTGTCTTTCACCGGGCCTGGCGCCTCGGCACGGTACAGCTGCATGCCGCCAATGCCAAGCATAGGCAATACGGCAACGGCGATAACAATAATACCGATACCGCCCAACCATTGTAGTTGCTGGCGATAAAACAGTATCGAGGGCGGCAGTAAATCCAGCCCGGTAATCACCGTGGCCCCGGTAGTGGTAAGTCCCGAGGTGGCTTCAAAAATGGCGTCGGTTATGGATAGGGATAAGCCTTCGGATAAGTACAGCGGAATGGCACCAAAGCTGCTGAGAACAATCCAGAAGAGCGCGGTTACCAAGAAACCGTCGCGGGTGCGTAGGTCGGCCTTGCTGTTGTACACCGGCAGCCAAATGGCCATGCCGGCACCAAAAGCGATGGCAAAACCCCATAAAAACGTCATGTGATTGTGGTCGTTAAACCACAGGCTGACACTAATGGGCAGTAACAGCGTGAGGCTGAACATCATCAGCAGTACGCCGAGAACTCTGGCGATTACGGCAAAGTGCATAGTGGCCTCTGGTGCAAGAAAAAGTGCATAGCGTTGCCGTTAATCAGAAAAAGGTAAAGCCTACCTGGAACAGTTTTTCAATATCGCGAATATGTTTTTTATTGAGCAAAAACACAATCACATGATCGCCGGATTCCACCACCACATCATCGTGAGCAATAATAACTTCGCTGCCCGATGTGGTCTCGCGGACAATGGCGCCGATATTGGCGCCTTGGGGCAAATCGATATCTTCCAGTGCCCGCCCCACCACTTTAGAGGAGGTTTTATCGCCGTGTGCAATTAATTCAATGGCCTCGGCAGCGCCGCGTCGCAACGAGTGAACGCTGACCATATCGCCACGACGTACATGGGTAAGCAAACTGCCAATAGTGGTGGTTTGTGGTGAGATGGCTATATCAATATCGCCGCCCTGCACCAGGTCTACATAAGCGGGGTTATTAATCAGCGCCATGACTTTGCGCGCGCCCAGGCGCTTGGCCAGCATGGACGACATAATATTAGCTTCGTCATCATTGGTCAGCGCCAAAAATACATCGGTATCTTCGATATTTTCGTCTTGCAATAAATCCTGATCCGACGCGCTACCGGCAAGCACGATAGTGCGCTCTAATCTCTCTGACAGAAGCGCCGTACGTTTTTTATTGTGCTCGATAATGCGCACGCTGTAGCGCCCCTCGAGTTTTTTGGCCAGGCGAAAACCAATATTGCCGCCCCCGGCAATGGTGATGCGTTTGTATGCCGGCTCCATGCGCCGCAGCTCGCTGATAACCGCACGAATATCGTTTTTGGCGGCGATAAAAAACACTTCATCGTCGGCCTCGATAATGGTGGAACCGGTGGGCATAATGGCGCGATTTTTTCGGTAAATAGCGGCAACGCGTGTGTCTACCGAGGGCATGTGCTGACGCAAAAAACGCAGCTCTTGGCCCACCAACGGGCCGCCGTGATAGGCCTTAACGGCCACCAGTTGTACCTTGCCCTCGGCAAAGTCGAGCACTTGCAGTGCGCCCGGGGTTTCGATCAGGCGGTAAATATAGTCGGACACCAGTTGTTCGGGGCTGATCAGTACGTCAATGGGAATGGCATCGTTATTAAAGAGTTTATTGTTGGTCAGATAGGCGGTAGCGCGCACTCGGGCAATTTTGGTGGGGGTGCGAAACAGGCTGTGAGCAATCTGGCAGGCGATCATATTGATCTCGTCGTTACTGGTCACTGCCACCAGCATATCAGCATCTTCAATACCGGCCTGTACCAACACATCCGGGTGTGAGCCTTCACCGCACACCGCACCGATATCCAGCCGGTCGCGCAGTTCGCGCAGGCGGCCATTGTTGGTATCGATAATGGTGATGTCGTTAGCTTCGCTGGCGAGATTTTCCGCAAGGCTCGCGCCCACTTGTCCTGCGCCCAGAATAATAATTTTCATAGGTGTACGACTTTCTGACCTTTCTTGTCGGTGGTCGGGTTGGGCTCAAACTTTACGCTTTTGGACGCCATTTGGCTACGTTTTGCCACTTTTGTACAGTTTGGCATAAAAAAAGCCGTCGTGGCCGTCTATCTGTGGCAGCAGTTGTCGCCCGGCGCTTTGGCTAAATCCCCAATCCGCAGCAATAGGCCGGTGCTCGGCATCGGCGGTCTGGCTCAAAAAGCGTTCGATAACCTGGCAGTTCTCTTCCGGCAGTGCCGAGCAAGTGGCATAGAGTAACAGGCCACCGGGTTTGAGCAGGGGCCAAAGTGCTTGCAGCAGTAAGTCTTGTAAGGCAGCCAGGCGGGTAATCTCGGTAGCGCTGCGCAGCACCTTAATGTCGCTATGGCGGCGAATAATACCGCTGCCGGAGCAGGGCGCATCCAGCAGAATGCGATCAAAACCCTGGCCGTTCCACCAGCTATGGGGTTCGCCGGCATCCCCGTGAATCAGTCGCGCGGCGGCGCCCAGGCGTTGCAAATTCTCTTCCACCCGAGCCAGTCGTCTGGCGTCGCTGTCCAGGGCGGTGACATCCAGCGCCGGTTGCAGTTGCAGCATGTGCCCGGTTTTACCGCCGGGGGCGGAGCAGGCATCGAGTACCGATAGCCCGGGCGCCAACTCCAGTAGTTCGGCGGCCAGTTGCGCCGCCTCGTCTTGCACGCTAATCAGTCCTTCCGTAAAGCCCGGCAACTCGGTAGGGTCCACAGCCTGAGCCAGGGTAATGCCCGCGGTGCTGAAGGGGGTGATTTTTGCGCTGATGCTCACACCTGCCAACTGTGAGCAGTATTCCTCGCGGCTAATACGAGTGGTATCCACACGCAGGGTGAAAGGCGGGTGGGCGTTATTGGCCTCGATAATACCGGCGGCCGACTCGGGCCAGGCGCTGGTCAGTGCGTCCAGCAGCCACTGAGGGTGGGCGCTGCAAAACTCCGGGTTATTGGCCAGCTGCTCATCGAGGAGCGTTTTTTCGCGCACGAAACGACGCAAAATAGCGTTAACCAGCCCGGTACCCCAGGCCTTTTTCAAGGCGCGGGCGGCTCCGGCGGTTTCGCCAATGGCGGCGTGATCGGGAATGCGAGTGTATTCCAGTTGGTAGAGGCCGAGCAGCATCAGCGCGGAAATGTCACTGTCTTTACTGCGTAGCGGTTTGTCCAGTAACAGCTCCAGGTAGGCGTTTAAGCGCGGATACCAGCGCAGGCTACCGTAGCAAAGATTCTGTACCAGTGGGCGTTCTGTTACCGGCAGTTTGGCGAGTATGGGTGGCAGTTGGCTGGACAGTGAGCCCTGCTGACGCAATACCGCGGCGATGATCTTGGCGGCCGCAACACGCGGGTTCATAGCGGTAGCTCCAGTTGCTCGCCCACCTGAAACAGGTCGGGCTTGCCGCGCAGTAACTCGGCTATGCTCATGGTGCGTTTGCCGGGCAATTGTAGGGTGTGAATATGCAAGCTGCCCTCGCCACAGGCAATCACTAATGCCTCGGTGGTAACCGCGTGAATGCAGCCAGGTTCAGAGGCAACAGAGTCCCCGGGGCTTGCCCGCCACAGGCGAATCCGCTCGGTGGGGTTATTGGCCCGAGCGGTGTGAGCAATGGGGAAGGGATTGAAGGCGCGCACTGTGCGATCAATGGCCGCAGCACTCTGCCGCCAATCTATAGCCGCTTCGGCTTTACTGATTTTGGGGGCATAGTTGCTTTGACTGTGATCTTGCGCTGTGGGGTTGGCCGTGCCCAACATCAATTGTTGCAGGGCTTCCAGCAACGCCGGGGCGCCAATACCGAGCAGGCGGTCGTGCAGTTGTGCGCCGGTGTCGGTGGGGCGAATAGGGCAGGCGTGGCGCACCAGCATAGCCCCGGTATCCAGCCCCTCGTCCATTTGCATAATGGTTACCCCGGTTTCGCTGTCGCCAGCGGCGATGGCGCGCTGTATGGGCGCCGCACCACGCCAGCGTGGCAGCAGCGAGGCGTGAACGTTGATGCAGCCGAGTGTAGGCGTATTCAGTATTGCACTGGGCAACAGCAGGCCATATGCCACTACCACCATAACATCGGCTGCATAGCTGGCCAGCTGTTGCTGGGCGTCGCTGTCTTTCAGCGACGGGGGTTGTTCAACGCGGATACCGTGAGCCAGCGCCATCTGTTTTACCGGGCTGGCTTGCAGTTTCTTGCCGCGACCGGCTGGGCGATCTGGCTGGGTATAACAGGCGACCACATGATGGGCGCTGTGCAGCAGGGCTTGCAAGTGTGCGGCGGCAAAGTCAGGCGTGCCGGCGAAGACTATGCGCAAGCCGGCGGGGGTGTTGGTCACGATGAGAGGCTCCAGAGGACGTGCGTAACCGGCTCAGGCACGGGTACGGTGTTGTTTTTCGAGTTTTTTGCGAATGCGCTGACGTTTGACCTGGGAGATATAATCCACAAACAGCTTGCCGTTCAAGTGATCCAATTCGTGCTGAATACACACGGCCAGCAGACCTGCTGGTTCTACTGAAAAGGGCTTGCCGTCGCGATCCAGCGCATCGACTCGAATACGGGAGGGACGCTCGACGCTCTCGTAAAATCCCGGAACCGACAAACAGCCTTCATCATAGGGCTGCAGCTGGTCATCCAGCACAGTAATCTCGGGATTGATAAACACGTGGGGTTGGCTTTGATCTTCAGATACGTCAATCACCACAATACGCCGGTGAACATTGACCTGGGTAGCGGCCAAGCCCACGCCCGGTGCAGCGTACATGGTCTCGAACATGTTATCGATCAGCTCGCGCACACTGTCGTCGACAACAGTGACTGGCTGAGCAAGGGTGCGCAACCGGGGGTCTGGAAACTCAAGTATCTCTAATAAGGCCATAGGCTTTGTGACAAACTTCTAGTAAAAAGGTAACAAGCGCTGCTAACATGATGATCCGACAGGATTTCCCTGAGAATTAGCCCCTGCAATGCCAGCCGGGATATAACAAACGCACAGTGTTTGGGCTATTATAACGTTTAAACCGCTCGGGGCCGAATAAAACAGGATCGGTTTATATGAAAAAAATGATTTTTGCTGTGCTGGTGCTAATGACCACCAGTTTGATGGCGTGGGCGGATGATACAACGCCCTTTAAAGAGAGCTCACCTGATGAGTATGTGGTGCGAGAGGGCGATACCCTTTGGGGCATTGCCGAAATGTACCTCGACTCACCTTGGCAGTGGCCGGAAATCTGGCACGCCAACCCGGAGATCGATAATCCCCATTTGATTTTCCCGGGCGATTTGGTGCGCATGGTCTACATCGATGGCAAGCCCCGGTTAACGGTAGAGCGGACCACGCTTATGGTCCCTGCTAGCGACGCTACCTTGCGCCCCACCATTCGAGTACTGCCCATAGAAGAGGCGATTCCAGCCGTCCCGCTGGATAAAATAGCGGCCTATCTGTCACGCTCGCGCATTGTTATGCCCGAAGATGTGGCCGATGCGCCCTATATGCTGGCCGGTACCGAGCGACGGATTATCACCGGTAAGGGCGATCATGCCTATGCCCGCGGGGATTTTTCTTCGGATCTTGAAAATTACGGCGTCTTTCGCGAAGAAGAGACTTTTGTCGATTCCGAAACCAAAGAGTTTTTGGGCGTGCTGGCCTACGGGGTCGGTGCGGTGCGCATCGACCGTATTGACGGTGATATTGCCAAGGTTTATGTGACCCGCTCGGAAGAAGAGCTGCGCACCGGCGATATACTGCTGGCGACCCAGGAGAGGTCGGTAGATGCGATTTTCTACCCGAGCTCCCCGGATATGCCTATTCGTTCAGAAATTCTGGCGGTAGACGGTGGCGTTAACAATATTGGCAAGCTGGATGTGGTGGTCATCAAACACGGTGAGCGCGAGGGCCTGCAAGTGGGCAACATCCTTGCAGTTTATCAGCGAGGTGAACAGGTCAACGATCCCATTGCTGGCAAGACCGTACAATTACCCGATGAGCGCGTGGGCCTGTTGATGATTTTCCGCACCTTCGAAAAACTGAGCTTCGCTATTATGATGGAGGCCGAGCGCCCCATAGCCGTGGGCGACAGATTGCTTAACCCTTAACGTATTGTTGGTATAGTATTTTTTTGGTGTAATACACGAGGCGCTGCAGGATGCGGCGCCTGTTAACCTTCTGGAGAGAGACATGGACAGTCTGCAACCCCTGCTTACCTTATTGCGTCTGCCTCATCTGGGCGCCTTTACCTACCAGCGCCTGCATCGCCATTTCGGCTCGGCCGATGCTATTTGGCAAGCATCTGATGACGCGCTCAAACCCCTTATAAGTGCCAAAACCCATGCAGCGCTGCAACAGCTGCGCAGTTGTGATCAGCATCCGCTACTCCAGCAGGTGCATCGGGAGCTGGATTGGCTGGCGGAAAACCCCGAAGTGACGACTATCACCCTGGATTCGCCCGCCTATCCAGCGTTGCTGGCGACCATTGATGGCGCGCCGCCGCTATTGTATGTGCGGGGCAATGTGGATGCTTTGGAGTTGCCACAACTGGCGATAGTGGGCAGCCGCAATCCTACCGCCGGTGGACGCGATAACGCCCATGAGTTTGCACGCTATCTGGCTGTGGGTGGTTTTGCCATTACCAGCGGTTTAGCACTGGGTATTGATGCCGCCGCCCACGCCGGTGCACTGGATGGTGGTGGCGTTACCCTTGCCGTTATGGGCACCGGTATCGATAAAATCTACCCGGCACGCAACCGCCTACTGGCCGAGGATATCGTCGCGCAGGGCGGGGCATTAATCAGTGAATTTGCCCCTGGCACGACACCCATTGCGGCCAATTTCCCCCGGCGCAATCGTATTATCAGCGGTTTGAGCCTCGGCACCCTGGTGGTGGAGGCGGCGGTACAGAGCGGTTCGCTGATTACCGCGCGCAGCGCCCTCGAGCAGCAGCGCGATGTGTTTGTAATACCGGGCTCGATTCATAATCCATTGGCTAGAGGTGCGCACCTGTTGATTAAACAGGGTGCGTTTTTAGTAGAGACTGCCGCTGATATTGTCGGCCAGTTGGGTGCTGCTCTGGCTTTTAAGCACAGCCAGATGTCGATGGCGGCTGGCCCCGCGATCACCTGCAGTAATGAAGAAAAAAAATTGCTCAAAGCCATGGGTTATGACCCTGTCACCCTGGACACACTGGCCCAGCGCACAGGTTTTGAGGTAAGTGCACTCACAGCCGTGCTCACAAATCTTGAGATGTCCGGCGCGGTGATCAAGCAAGGCGCGATTTATACACGTTACGGCACAGTGAAATAAACCAAAGGTCAGTGCACAAGCAATGGGCTTGTCCTCTGTGGCCAATTATTGTACATTCGCGCGCCTTTCTCCAACGCAGGTCGGCAAATGATCGATATGTCTCGTAATCCTCGGGTGCGCCGCGCCGCTGCCATGTTGGCGGCGGGCGGAGTAGTAGCCTATCCCACCGAAGCTGTTTGGGGCTTGGGGGTGGATCCGGCTAATCCACAGGCGGTACAGCGCTTGTTGGCGCTTAAAGGCCGTCCCCGGCATAAAGGACTCATTTTATTGGCGGCGAACACCGAGCAATTGGCTCCCTGGCTTTTGGGGCTGTCTGCTGAGCAGCAACAGCGGCTGGCGGACACTTGGCCGGGGCCAGTGACCTGGCTATTGCCCAACCGCGGTATCGCCTCGCCCTGGGTGACCGGAGATTTTACCAGCGTGGCTCTGCGGGTCACCGATCATCCACTGGCGGGGGCTCTGTGCCGAGCGTTTGGTGGTC
>DATBNH010000137.1:0-2765 GCA_036554405.1 Cellvibrionaceae bacterium
AGTTGCCCACGCGCGTGGTGCAGCCGGTTAAGTCCACCGGGGTGCAGGTGGTAAAGATTGTATCGTTGGATAATAAAAACGAATAGCAAAGCCCCTCCCCCAGCCCCTCCCGCAAGCGGGAGGGGGGGTTACTTCATCCTACCGCGAGCGTAATCGGACAAACTGGTGAAATTTGTCGCATTACGATTGAAGCTAATGTGACCTACTAAGAGATGGTGCCTACGGGGCGATGGTCAATGACCAAAATCCAGGCTAATAGCCAAATCTTTCGTCAAGCAGGGCCAGCGGGAGATTTCTCGTGACCATCCGTTTTGGCGGTGCTCGGCAAAAAAGCGATCGAAGGCTTCACCTAAAAAGTGATATTCACTGAGCAGTAATTCGGCGGAAAATAATACGGCTTGGTCTAATTCGTTGGCGAAGGGTTCGCCAATGAGTTCGTGCACAATAATATTGGCACGGGTCATATCAATCGGTGCTAGTGGCGCGCCGCATAAAATAATAAATCGATCGTTAATTTCTTCCAGTAGCCGATGCGCTAGATACGCTTGATGAATGAGCGCCTCCAATGGGCGTCTGTCGCGAATAATAGACGGCGGCGTTAAAAAATAATCCATGGCGATATTAAGCAGCGGGCCAATTTGCTGAACAATATTGGCCCGTTTGGCAATGTCAAAAAGCGCCTCTACAACATTGGGTGCCTGCTCAATATAATGCACCAAAAAATCGGCCAGCACTTCGGGTGCGGTATTGTCGGGCAGGCGAATAGCGTTATGTAAATCAGGCGCACGCGAGGCCAGGCATTTAACCAGCTGCAGAGTTTCGCCTTCCCGCTCGGTTGCGGCTTGTATCTTCTGGCGAATAGATTTGAGATGTTCACTGGGCATGGTATGTGCCTGCTGCTCTACGGCAGCAAAAAATGAAAGAGCGTTCATTTATAAAAGTAATATAAATTCCTGCAATTGCAAGGAATTCTCAAAAAACAATCCACCGCCCCGCCCGCCAGCGCCGATAAAATATCCACCCGAGGCTTAATCCGCGTGCGAGATTGAATAGGGTAAAGGCCAGCCACAATCCAGTATTGCCAAGCTGTTGGCTAAGCAGCCACACCGGCAGAAAAACTCCGCCAATACATAACAGCATGGCGTTTTGCATGGCGCGAGTATGGCCACTGCCCAAGAAAATCCCGTCCAACTGATAGGCGCCTACGGCCACCAGCGGCAGCACTACCACCCAGAAAAAGTCGCCCTGGGCCTGCGCCAGCACCTCCGGCAGGGAGCTGAACAGCCCCAGCCAGAGATCGCGCCCCAGCCAGAAAATTGCACTGATTATGGCCGCAGTCACCAGTGCCAGCAGCGAGCTTCCCAGCGAGATGCGCAGCAGCTCTGGGCGGTTGCGTGCGCCTACCGCCTTGCCCGAGAGCGCCTCGGTGGCATGGGCAAAGCCGTCCAGGCCATGAGCGGTGAGCATTAAAAATTGCAGCAATATGGCATTGGCGGCCAACACTACTGTGCCCAAGCGGGCGCCCTGAGCGGCAAAAAACACCAACACACCCAGCAGACACAGGGTGCGTACAAACAGGTGTCGGTTAACCTGCAACAGCGGTAAATACTCGCCCCAGCGGGTGAGCCAGTGACAATGGGCTCTCAGGGTGAGCGCGCCGGGCAGGGTTTTGGAGAGGGCGCCGAGCTTGTGCCAGAGCAACACCAGCCCGAGGCCGAGGGCGAGATATTCGGCGATAACCGTGGCCCAGGCGGCGCCGTTACTGTTTAAGCCGAGCCCCATGATCAGCCAGAAATCCAGCGCGATATTAAGCAGGTTGGCGCTCACCAGAATAATCAGCGGGCGGCGGGTGTCTTGCTGGCCGATAAACCAGCCGATCAACACGTAATTGATCAGCGTGACCGGTGCGCTTAACAGGCGAATATGGCAGTAGCTGGCGGCCAGGGCGGCCACTTCAGCATCGGGCGTGATCCACCCCAGCGCCAACGGAATCACGAAAAATTGCGACATCATCAGAACCAATGCCAGCAGCAGCGCCAGGCCGACGGCTTGTACGCCTATGCCGATACTGCGCGAGGTGTCGCCTGCACCCACGGCGCGGGCGACCAGTGATGTGGTGCCCATGCGTAAAAACCCAAAAGACCAGAGCAATAAGCTTAGCAACACCGAGCCTGCGGCCACCGCTGCCAGATAGCGTGCGCTGGGCAGATGCCCCAGAATGGCGGTGTCTACCGCGCCTAACAGCGGCACCGACAAATTACTGAGGATAATCGGCCAGGCCAGGGGCCAGATGCCGTGAGTGAGGTGTCGCGTGTTTGAAAGCATGGCTCGGATGATACGCCAAAAAGGTTTTGAGGTTGAAAATTATGCCGCAGGGTCCGGACAAAAAATAACCGCCAAGGCGCTGAAAACAGACAAATTTATTGACTTTTGGGCTGCTCTATGGCCCCATTGCGCCCTGTAGTTGCGACGATTTGCCGCAGTTTATTAGTCGTACCCTTCCGAATGTCTTCGCCGGTACCAATAAGCTCACAAAGTAAATCTCACTCGCTGTAACAAATCGGGTGGATACTTTGCAGGGAAGTATTGGCAATTTGGTGCGTCCGGGCTTGCTTGGAACGGTGCCAGTGCCGGCAGTAATCATGCACAATACGCAGCTACAGAGGGTAGATAGGGCCAACCTATCGTATAAGAATAAGCACAAACATAGCTAACGGAGAAGATGGGCAATGTTGCAAAAAGCACGTGGGCTAATCGCCTTGATG
>DATBNH010000152.1:0-4029 GCA_036554405.1 Cellvibrionaceae bacterium
TGCGATTCGGGCCTAGTCTGCTTTTTACTGATAGATTAGCGCCCGCTTTCGGGCTTGCCTTCCAGTTTGCCACACTCATCTTCAAAGGCTATTCGCGCCTGTTCGATAGTGGCAAAACAGCTGTTAGAAAAAGTTTTGTAAACCAGAGGCTGCGAGCCCCGGCCCGATGTACCGGTAAGGGCACAGACCGGCTGATAAATCATAATGCAGTGCTGGGTTTCCCGCTCGTCTTTGCTTTGTGTTTTTGTAGTAGTGGTGTCTGGCGGGTTCTGTTGGTGACTACAGGCAGACAATATCAAGCAGCCTGTAGCGCAAATGAATGGCAGAAATCGGGCAGGGTGAGTCATGACAATCTCCATCAAATGATTACTGAATTCTGCCACAGTTTGGCGATAGGCGCAGCGTCATTAAAAGCTATACAGTCCAATTTCTGGAATCATAATTTCCCCTGAGTCTTCCTGATAATTCGTGTGATACAGCTCTTTTAAAGGCAACAGATCAATGCTGAGAGTGTGGGTAATCAGTGCTTCACAAGAATCGTCAGTTTGATGAGTAAGACGAGCGTGAATTTGCAGCGGCCAGCTTTCCATAAACGGTGGTGCCACATGTAAATGAATAGCATGCTCGCTGCAGCCGCCACCGTATTGCACTGTCACGGCCGCAATATGATCATTAATTTCGCTGTCAACAACCTCAAGGCTAGTGGCGGCCCCCGGTAAATCGTCAATCGTTTTGTGAATAATAATGGGTTGTGATGCCTGGGTTATCTGCCCTTCCAGTGCTTCGCACTGTCCTTCAAAGCTTATCTGAGCGCTTTTATTACTGGCAACGCAGCTGTTGGAGAACGTTTGATACTGAAAGCTATTGCCCTGTGCAACCAGCCCGCAGACAGGGGCATAAACAGTGGGGCAGGCCCAGCTTGGTTTGTGTTGGTCGCTGTCGCCACCACAACCAATCAGGTTCAAGCTTAAAGCAAGGGTTAGCACTAAGGGTAGAGGTACTTGAGCTTTCACATCAATTCTCCTTTTTAGCTACACTAACAGCCGCCGGCGTAACCTGCCAGAAAGTCGTTGTAAAAAACTGTACTTTGAATGCTTTGGGAGAGGATTTTAGGCGTTAATTGATGGGCGGTTCTGGGGCAGATGCTCCTTAGCCTGGAGCATAAACTTTACCTTTTATGCTGGGTGCCGCTTTTGGCTTCCCGTGCAGCGTTGGTTAGGTTTCCCCCCGTTCAAGCCACATTTTTTAATGAGGCGAGAATATCGTTCGAAACCGCTAAAAACTGCATTTTTAGCTCATCCGTTAACTTGTCCAGATTGTCAAAGTTTGGTTGCTTTACCAAAAAAACAGCGAAAACTGAATATTGGGCATATCCGGTGTTTTGATCCACTTGCTATTTTTTAACAGCTGCCAATAATTTTCCTGAACATTCTTTGTTTGGCCCAGCAGCCACACTTCAAAATTCGACTCGATATGGTTTAGTGCCAGCCCTAACTTTAGTTTTTTATTTTGAATTAGATAGTAAAACATAAATTACCCACAAGAGAGTCTCAGGTATGAGGCTCGACGACTGATTTTCAGATAAGCAAGCTGCTGCGGAGCAGCTTATTAAATGGCAATGCTGGAAGGTGGTGGAGAAAAGAGGGCTAGGCCAGGATAATCCGGTCTTTTTCAATCACTATCTTGCGCTGTTTGTATAGCCGCCCCAGGGCGCTTTTGTAGTTGCCTTTACTCACGTTAAATTCCCGGTATATATCATCGGGTTTGCTTTTGTCAGTGAGCTTACTTACGCCGTTGTTGGCTTCTAAATAGGCGAGAATTTTTGCATCCAGAGAGTCTTGCGCGCGCAAGTTGCCTGCGGGCAGTTGCAGACTCAGATCGATTTTGCCGTCGTCGCGGATGGCTTTGATATAACCGGTGGTATGGTCGCCGTAGCGCAGGGGCTTGAAGGCGTAGTCGCGAAATATCAAGCCCAGGTGGGTATGGTTGATAACCGCCTTGTAGCCCATATCGCTGCGGCCCCAAATCAATAAATCAACTTTCTGGTTTTGGCTAAACCCGTGGCCGCTCTCTTCCAGATGGTGGCTGAGTTTGCTAGAGGCGACTAGGCGTTCACTGAGGGAGTCGGTGTACACCGTGACCACGTAAGAGCGGCCTGCTTCCATGGGCTTGTGTTGCTCGCCAAAAGGCACCAGCAAATCTTTGGGCAGGCCCCAGTCGAGAAAGGCCCCCACCTCGTTAACTTCTTTTACTTGAAGATACGCACACTCGCCAACCTTGACCTTGGGGGTCAAGGTAGTGGCGATAATATCGTCGTTGGAGTCGAAGTAAATAAACACATCAAGCTGATCGCCAACCACCGTGCCTTCTGGCACATAGCGGCGCGGCAGTAAAATATTGCCGTATTCGCCACCCTCGAGGAACACGCCAAAATCTACTTGCTTGATCACCTTGAGGTGATTGGTTTTACCGATGTTGATCATGCCGGGTTATTTCTCTCGCGGGCGATGGCGCGGTAGCCAATATCGTTACGGTAGAAGACACCATCCCATGTAATTTTTTGGGTGAGTGTGTAAGCGCGTTCTTGTGCGACCGATACGGTGTCCCCCAAAGCGGTCGCGCATAAAACACGGCCGCCGTTAGTAACCGCTTTGCCATCTTGCAATTTGGTGCCAGCGTGAAAAACTTTTTCGCCTTCGGTTTCTGCTTGTGGCAAACCGTTAATCACATCGCCTTTACGGTAGTCGCCAGGGTAGCCGCCCGCGGCCAGTACCACACCGATAGCAGCGCGTGGGTCCCAGTCGGCGCTGGCGGTGTCGAGCTTGCCTGCCAGTGCTACTTGGCACAGCTCGACAATATCGGACTGCATACGCAGCATAATCGGTTGGGTTTCAGGGTCACCAAAGCGGCAGTTGTATTCAATCACTTTAGGCGTGCCGTCTTCACTAATCATTAAGCCCGCATATAAAAAGCCGGTGTAATCATTGCCTTCGGCGGCCATGCCGTTAACGGTGGGGTAAATGACCTCGGCCATAATGCGATCGTGAATTTCCGGCGTGACCACCGGTGCGGGGGAGTAGGCGCCCATGCCACCGGTGTTGGGGCCGCTGTCGCCATCGCCCATGCGTTTGTGATCTTGGCTTGTGGCCATCGGTAAAACATTTTTGCCGTCAACCATGACAATAAAGCTGGCTTCTTCGCCCGCCAGAAACTCTTCAATCACCACTCGGCAACCGGCATCGCCAAAGGCATTGCCCGAGAGCATATCCTTGACCGCCTCTTCGGCTTGCGCCAGGGTTTCGGCGACAATGACGCCTTTACCCGCGGCCAGGCCATCGGCTTTAACCACAATGGGCGCGCCTTTTTCACGCAGGTAGGCGAGAGCGGGTTCCACTTCGGTAAAGTTTTGATAGTCAGCGCTGGGAATATTGTGGCGCGCCAAAAAGTCTTTGGTAAAGGCCTTGGAGCCTTCCAGTTGCGCCGCGCCTTTTTTGGGGCCAAAGCAGGGCAGGTTGCGTTCGCTAAAGTAATCGACCACACCTTCAACCAGTGGTGCTTCTGGGCCAACAATGGTTAAGCCCACGCCGTTATTTTTGGCAAAATCTGCAAGGGCTGCAAAATCCAGAATATCAATAGCGACATTTGCCAATTTTGGCTCGTGGGCAGTACCGGCGTTGCCAGGTGCTACAAACACTTTATCTACCTTGGGACTTTGCGCCGCCTTCCAGGCCAGTGCGTGTTCGCGGCCACCGCCGCCGATAATCAGTACATTCATTGCTTTCTTGCCTTTTCAAACTTCGGGTTATTAGTTCGGTGCCGACTGCGGGGCTGGCCAATGGGCCGGAGGCTTCTGAAAACGCATGAATACATCCCTGTAGCTCCCGCGCGTCATCCCTGACGCGAGGGTTTCAGAAGTCTCCAGCCCATCACCCAACGGTGCCACTAGCAGATATTGGCAGCGAGCTTGAGCTGTGTTGTTCGGAGTGCCTGTCTTGAAATGGCACAGCGGGGCGTAGGGTACAACACTCT
>DATBNH010000159.1:0-3273 GCA_036554405.1 Cellvibrionaceae bacterium
ACGCTTGCTACTAAGGCGCCGACAGCGGCGAAAGACAGTTAGGAGGGGCTTATGCTCTCGACCATGTTAAAAGGCAAGTTGCACCTGGCAGCGGTTACTCAAGCCGAGCTTTGGTACGATGGCTCTTGCGCTATTGATGCCGAGCTGGTGAGTCTGGCGGGCCTGCGCGAGTTTGAACAGATTGATATTTACAACGTCAATAACGGCGAGCGCTTTACCACCTATGTGATTTTGGCGGAGTCCGGTTCTGGCACCATTTCCATGAACGGCGCCGCCGCGCGCAAGGTGCAGGTGGGTGATCGTGTGATTATTGCCGCCTACGGGCAAATCAGTGAAGTCGAAATGGCCAGTTATAAGCCTCGCCTGGTCTATCTTGACGAGCACAATCGCGTTGAGCGCACCACCAATACCATTCCTATGCAGTTAGTCTGATCTACAAGCAAAGGCCCAACGAGGCCTTTGTGCTGCATTTTATTCAAGAAATCGTTCGCGCGACAATCCCGATAACGGCCCGCTCCCCATTTCACTCGGGCCATCCTTGGCCCTCGCCCTCCGGGCAGCCTGCGGCTGTGCACCAATTTGCCGGGAGTAAATTGGCACAGCGAAGCTGCCGCCAGGTGAGCCCCAGGGACGGGGCTCATGAAATCGGCTATGACTCGCCACATCCATGTAGCTCGGCCTGAAGCTGCCCAAATCCGATCCAGTCAGATTTGTCCTGCCGATTTGTCCCGTTCCCCGTTCCCCGTTAAAATACTATCTATTAATCCGGCAGGGTAATATTTAACTCCAGCACCGAACAGTCATCATTGCTGTCGAGCTGCACGCTGATCTGATCCTGATCAATATCCACATATTTGCGAATGACTTCCAGAATTTCCTGCTGCAGTAGCGGCAGGTAATCGGGTTGGTTGCGTTTGCGGCGCTCGTGGGCCACTACAATTTGTAAGCGCTCCTTGGCAACAGAGGCGGAGGAGGTTTTTTCTTTACGTAAAAAATAGTCAAAGATACCCATTATTTACCTCCCAAAAGGCGTTTAAACAAACCTTTCTTTTGAACCTCTAAAAAGCGATGCTCCACTTCTTCGCCAAGCAATCGCGCTACCGCATCCTGATAGGCCTGACCTGCTTCTGATTCCTGGTCCAGAATCACCGGTACACCCTGGTTGGATGCTTTAAGGACTGCCTCTGATTCCGGAATTACGCCCAACAGCGGGATCGCCAGAATTTCTTCAACATCGGCCACGCTCAGCATTTCGGCGGTGGCCACACGCCCGGGATTGTAACGGGTCAGCAGCAAATGCTCTTTAACCGTTTCACCCTTTTCGGCTTTTTGTGATTTACTTTGCAAGATGCCGAGAATACGGTCGGAATCGCGCACCGAAGACACCTCGGGGTTGGTCACCACAATGGCTTCATCGGCAAAATACAGCGCCATTAATGCGCCCTGCTCGATACCGGCGGGAGAATCGCACACAATAAAGTCAAAATCCTTGGCCAGCTCATCCAGCACCGCTTGTACGCCCTCATGAGTCAGCGCTTCTTTATCGCGGGTTTGCGAGGCGGGTAAAATAAACAAGCCGTCGGTGCGCTTGTCTTTAATCAGTGCCTGTTTCAGGTTGGCCTCTTTGTTAATCACGTTGACAAAGTCGTAGACCACGCGACGCTCGCAAACCATAATTAAATCGAGGTTACGCAGGCCCACATCAAAATCAATGACCACGGTTTTATGACCCTTAAGCGCCAGCCCGGTTGCGATAGCGGCACTGGAAGTGGTTTTGCCCACGCCGCCCTTGCCTGATGTTACAACAATAATTTTAGCCACGGTTAATCCTTATTTAGAGTGCTGCAACTTGTATAGATTCATTTTCCAGGAACACCTGTGCCGGCTTTTTCCAACACTGTTCCCGCAATTTGTCGTTTAAAATAAAATGTCCGGCAATAGACACCAGTTCGGCCTCCAGTTGCTGGCAAAAAATGCGTGCGTGTGGATTGTCTTTGACCCCTGCCAGAGCTCGGCCACGCAATACGCTGTATACATGAATGTTGCCATCGGCAATCACCTCGGCACCTTCGCTCACTGGTGCCAATAAAATCAGATCGCTGCCCTCGGCATACACCTGCTGGCCGGATCGCACAGGTTTGCTGATTACCTTGCTGGGTAACACATCAACACTGTTAACTGTTGCGTTGGTGGGACCATCGATTTCGGTTTTGCGCTCGGAGCGTACTTTGGTTTGCGGCAGTATAAGCAGCCCGTGCTGCTTGATTGCGGGCAGCAGGCTGTCGGGCGCGCCTTTGCAGGCGAAAGGCTGAAAACCCAGCTCACGGCAAAAACCGATAATGTCATCTAACTGCGCGCTTTGCAGCTCGCCAGAAAAAGCGGTGAGATTGATGAAAATGGGTGACTCGCGAAAAAAACTCGGGGCTTTGTCCACTTTCTCACGCAGTTGCTGGCGAAACACAGGGGGATTAAACTCGTACAAATCCAGCACCATGGTGGTCACACTGGTGCCTTTAATCTGAAAGCAGGCGTCTGCCATGAAGCGGTCCTGATAGTCGTTGCAGATGGCGAGGCAGCTCACAGCTCAGGCAATGCGCAACCTCTTGAGGCGTGCAATATAGCAAAAATTCACCTTGCCTATAAGGGCTGTGGTCGCAAAACCCCAGCCTGCACGAAAAATGACCGACCGCTACCACATAAGGTCGTCGGGTATGACATAATCCTTATAAGGGTCATCATCAACCGCCTGGGTGGGCTGGGTTTTAGTGTTGGCAACCACCACCGCAGAGGCATCCCGCTCGGCAATTTTGTCGGCCACAATACGCGGCACCAGTTCGTAGCCGCTATCGAGACGCACAATGGCCAACTGGCCGCGCACAATTTGTTGTTTCACCGCAGGTGTTACACGGATTTTTTTGATGACTTTGTTATCACTGAAATTGTGCTCTACTTCACCCTCGCCGCGAGCAAGCTTGGGTTGGCAGTGAGTGCTAATCAACTGTCGGATTTGAGCGGCTAAGGCTTTTTGGTCGGCCTCGGCCTGACGTTTGCGGTTAAGCGCGCGATCGCGCTCGGCTTTTTCCTGCCGAGCAGCCTCAACCGCCTGTCGGGTTTCATCAACTATGACCTCGCCGCGACCACGGGCCTGCTTCTGTTGCTTGCGCTGATCTTTTTTAACCTGCTTGGCTTTTTTATCGTCAACCAGTCCGGCGTTTTTAAGTTGGTCAAGCAATGAAGACATGGTCAATCCCACTCAGATATTACGAACACTCT
>DATBNH010000542.1:0-3865 GCA_036554405.1 Cellvibrionaceae bacterium
GCGGCCCAATCTGTGATCGCTCGGGAGATGACGCTGGGTGATCTGGCCATGGTCAATGCCTATATGATCCAGTTGTTTATTCCTCTGAATTTTCTCGGTTTTGTTTACCGGGAGATGCGCCGGGCATTGACCGATCTGGAAAATATGCTGGGGCTTCTCAAACGCCCGCCCCACATAGTGGATGCGCCTGCCGCCGAGCCACTGCGGGTAACCGCTGGCGCTATTGAATTTCGGGGTGTGGCGTTTGGCTATCAGCAGGAGCGGGCCATCATCAAAGATTTGTCGTTTCGCGTGGCGCCGGGGCAGAGACTGGCCATTGTCGGTGCCTCGGGCGCGGGCAAGAGCACTATCGCCCGGTTGTTGTATCGCTTTTACGACGTGAATGCCGGGTCCATCGCCATCGATGAACAAGACATTCGCGGGGTGACCCTGGATTCCCTGCGCCGGGCCATAGCCGTGGTACCGCAGGACACGGTACTGTTCAATACCAGCATTCGCGCGAACATTGCCTACGGTAACCCCGAGGCCCCGGACGAGGCCATCAACCGGGCCATTGCCATGGCTCATCTTGATGGGTTTATTGCCGCCCTACCGGAGGGAGACAGCACTCTGGTGGGCGAGCGGGGCTTGAAAGTCTCTGGCGGTGAAAAACAGCGCATAGCCATCGCCCGAGTGCTGCTTAAGAACGCGCCCATTCTGGTGTTTGACGAGGCCACCTCGGCTCTGGATTCCAATGCCGAGGCGGCCATATTGACGGCCATGCGGGAGGTGTCCAGCGGCCACACCAGCCTGGTGATTGCCCACCGTCTCTCGACGGTGGTGGACGCGGATCAGATACTGGTGCTCGACGACGGCCAACTGGTGGAACAGGGAAGTCACCGGGAGCTGCTGCAGCGCGGTGGCCGCTATGGGCAACTCTGGGCACTGCAGCAGTCAGAGCAAAGTGATGCGTAGATACTTCCCGAGCTCTGGGGAACGTCAGTTTACTTAATTAAAGCCCAACACCATCACATTGAGTTGAGTAAACTGGCCCTGGGGTTGATGCTGGTGCTGGCCTTTACCTATTTATTACAAGGCATTAGAAATTTTATAAACCCATGCGTAATGTGAAGGATTGTTTGAGGGCGTCAGTACAGGCGGAGTAATCACAAGACGTCCATTACTGAATGTAAATTCAACCTCTTTGTCTAACCCTAAAAGCCTTATACTGTCAGGATTTTGGGTGTTTTCAACAATAATACTGTCATTTCTCCATTCTGTGACATGTAAAAAAAGATCGTTGTTTTTAGTCGTAAAGAATGCTGTTGTATCCTTATTTATTGCCGGCGCATATTGCCAAGCGCGGGTTGAATAAATAGCCTCACCATTAATTCGCAACCAATTACCTATATCCCTTAATCTCTGCTGTTGAATGACAGGAATTCTTCCGTCAGCAGTTGGGCCAACATTCAGCAACAGGTTTCCACCTCTGGAAACTTTATTAATTAAATAGTGGATTAAGAATTCAGAACTCTCATAATCATCAAGCGTTTCATTTCTATTATAACCAAACGACCCACCTATCCCACGAGTCTCTTCCCATGGATGATTATTCACATCACCCACTATTTCATCATCGTGAATCAAATCATATTCAGTAGTATGGAAATCACCATGTCTGCTTCTGGTTTCAGAGCCCCATCTGTCATTGACCACGACTGTATCTCTAACGGGTGACTCATTGTAGAGCCATGAGAGAAATTGCGTACTTTTCCACACATCGCTGGAATGGTCCCATTCACCATCAGACCAGAAAATATCCGGTTTGTATCGAGTTACAAGGTCTTTCATTTGGGGCAGCATATACAGATCAACATATTTATCTACATCTGCAGCATAAAGAGGATTAAACCATTCGTAGAGAGAGTAGTAAAAACCCATATGCATGTCTTTATCTTTAACAGCCCGACTAAGATCTCCGGCTAAATCACGATGAGGACCAACATCCACAGAATTCCAGTTCCACGAATGTTTACTAGGCCATAGCGCGAACCCTTCATGATGCTTGGAAGTAAGCACCACATACTTTGCGCCAGCATCCTTAAAAATATCAGCCCATTGATCAGGGTTAAATAATTCTGCGTTAAATCCGCTGACAAAATCCTGATATTTTCTCTTCTCGCTATATATCTCATTATGGAAGCCAATAAACTTTCTTCCTGCACTAGAATCCGGCTCCGTTAACCTCTTCCAGTACCACTCCGCATACCTTTCATATACGCTTCCGTCGGTAGGCCCCCATGCAGGCACAGAGTACAAACCCCAATGCACAAAGATTCCAAACTTCGCATTTACAAACCACTCAGGCGTTTCCCGTTTATCAATTGATGTCCAATTGCTTTCATATTTATCCTGTGAAAAAGCAGAGAAACTGACAACCAACAAAATAATAGTAAAAATCTGTTTCATCACGAGGGCATAAACCGTTTTTATTTTACAAGCAACCATGGTTAGTTTCCTCTATTGTAGCGACATTGGGGCGCCCATAAACTCGACACCGAGCCTTATATCCCGTTTCTTGGATATCCTCGGCAAGCCATTGACATTTATATCAAAAAACCGTAAAGGAGACGGATTCATTTTTTAATTATCCGCCTGCTATTTTATTCGCTAAAAAATTTAAATCTACCCGTTTATTCATTTTCCCGCTTTCCTATTAAACCATTACTATTGATCAATTTCGGATATAAGCTTAGGATTCTTAACAAGGTTTCTTACACCGTGACCGTGAACTTCGTTAAAAACATTGCCTTTACACCACTCACCTACAGAGGCAATGTTCACCTTGGCAACGTTAGGCCGAACACTCCAAGTAACTTGAAAAGGCGAGCCTTGTTCATTATAACTGGGGCCTGTGGTAGAGCCCGAATATTGAACCGGCTTGCCGGTATTGTTGGGGATTCCCAAGGCTTGTTGAAAACCATTTCTCTTCCCATGAACTGTCAATTTTTTGAAATCCAAAGCGCCAGAATCATTGACTAATACATAGACCTGTGTTTCTACGCGCAGCTGTGGATTCATGATCGCGTCATTTAGGCAGGCCCCTAAGGTCGGACCGGGTTTAACTTGAGCAGTTGAATGAACATAATGTACTTCAATCGTATCCCCCGACTGTAATCCGCCATGTTCGCTTGGACATACTTCATGGTCAAGGTGTACCATCTCTTCTCTTGAGAGCGCCCCAGAATATTTAAAGCCCGAGTTATAGCCTTGACCGTCACCGTTGCCTGAATACTTTGTAAATTCGCCACCTTTGTGCTCAGCATTTTTATGAAAATGGATGTTGCACAGGTTCATTTCGGTATGCGCTGGTGCTGGACTGAATGAAACAGTATTACTGCCAGCGACGGAGTCAATGTCTCTTGGAGCTTGTGGCCCAAACCCTTTTCCTACTGTATTTTTCTCCAGATTTGCACGTTGATGTGCAATTACTTCATCCGAAACAGCCACATGGTCACCAGGATGTGTGTCTTTTGCCAGAACGTTGAAGGGCACTACCATTGCCGTAGCTAGAACAAAAAGTATTTTTGTGTTCACGATCTCAATCCTTATAGAAGTTTATGGTTAAAAGATAAACTGTATCGTGTAATTTCTTTATTGTGCTAACTTTTATATCATGGCCTCCAAGGCCATTTGGCTCAAAGCTATTATCTCCGAACCTATTTTAATGGAAACTACCCCCAAAGCCCTATGCGGTCAAGCTTTGCGGGCAGTCGGTATTTTTTCTTTGAGAGTAAAATCATCAGAAAGCCTTACATCCCGGCTTTACACTGCCCCAGCAAACCATTGATATTTATATTAAAAGGAACCTATAAGTGGTTTTTAT
>DATBNH010000197.1:0-3805 GCA_036554405.1 Cellvibrionaceae bacterium
ATTATTAATTGCCGAGCCCTCGGCCAAACAGTTGGAAAAAATCCGCCTCAAGGATTTTCTTTCACTGGCCGGTTATAAGCACTTTTATTTTAAGCGCCTTGCAGGTTTTGTTTTTGAGCCTTTTCTGGCGGCCTGGCACAAGCTTGATAAACCCGCTGTTTTTTCCGAGGCGGGTTTTACTCTCAATGAAAACGATGACCGTATTCCCATTAATTTTTACGCGCTGCAAAAACCCTTTTCTTCTAACCAATAACAGGTGATTTATGAAAACCTTTAAAGCAGTACAAACGATCGCTGCCGGACTGTGCATGACACTGGCTAGCACTGCACTGGTTGCCGAGACTCTGGACAATGTACTTGCCGGCGAACATCGCAGCCAGGCGGTTGCTCGTGATGAATTTAGAAATCCCGCTGAAACTTTACAGTTTTTTGGCATTGAGCCGGATATGACCGTGGTGGAAATTTGGCCGGGCGGCGGTTGGTATACAGAAATTTTAGCGCCTTATCTGCGTGACAACGGCACTTTTTATGCCGCGCATTTTGATCCTGCCACCGATGTCGAGTACTTTAAACGCTCGCTGGATAATTATGCCAGTAAACTCGCTGCCAACCCCGAGCTGTATGACCAGGTGAAAATGACCGTGTTTAACCCACCGGCCAATACCGAAATTGCGCCGGCAGGCTCGGCCGATTTAGTGGTGACCTTTCGCAATGCTCATAATTGGTATATGCGCGGTGGCGGTGAAGAAAAACTGGTGGCTTCTTTTGCCACTATTTACAAGGCTTTGAAACCCGGTGGAGTGCTGGGCTTAGTGGACCATCGCCTGCCAGAAGATCGCCCCGACAGCGATCAGGAGCAGAGCGGTTATATCAAACAGTCGGTAGTAGTGAGCGCCGCCGAGAAAGCCGGTTTTACCTTGGCGGCCAGCAGCGACATTAATGCCAACCCCAAAGATACTGCCGATCATAAAAGCGGCGTTTGGACGCTGCCACCGTCATTGCGTGAGGGCGACACTGACCGCGAAAAATATCTCGCCATTGGTGAAAGTGATCGAATGACTTTGAAGTTTGTAAAACCTGAGTGAGATGATTTATTTCCGCGAAGGCGGAAGTAGCGGGGGCTCTCTATTGCTCCCTCTCCCGCTTGCGGTAATGCGGTTGTTCCCCTAACTCCCCTCCCGCTTGCGGTGAGGGGATTGGGGGGAAGGCTGAGCATTGCTTACACACTCAGATACTTTTTAATCAGATCATCCCCTAAATTGTCTATAGGCCCCGTTGCCTCCACACGACCGCGCTGAATTATATAAAAGTTATCGGCCACCTTGCGGGCAAAGGGCAATTTCTGCTCTACCAGCAACACTGTTAAACCAAGCTCGTGATTAAGCTTTTTAATGACATTGCCAATGTCGCGGACAGTATTGGGTTGAATGCCTTCGGTAGGTTCGTCCAGAATCAGCAGCTTGGGGTCGAGCACCAGCGCGCGGCCAATGGCCAATTGCTGTTGCTGGCCGCCGGATAAGTCCCCGCCTCGGCGATTACGCATTTCTTTTAGTACCGGGAATAATTCATAAATATGCAGTGGGATATGCCGCGCTTTATCGGCGCGGGCACCCAAGGATATTTTAAGATTCTCTTCTACGGTTAACAGCGGAAAAATCTCCCGCCCCTGAGGCACATAACCAATTCCGGAGCGAGCACGGTTTTCGGTACTCTTACGGGTAATATCCTGGCCATTAAACAGTATTTTGCCATCGGCCACGGGCAATAGCCCAGTAATACATTTGAGCAAAGTGGTTTTTCCCACCCCGTTACGGCCCAACAGACAGCCACAAGTACCCTCAGGTATATCGAGGGTAAGGTCCCAGAGAATATGGCTCTGACCATAAAATTGATTAATACTGTTGATGCTTAACACAAAATTTCCTCTTGCCAATCATTTACTGGGCCCTTAGACATATACAGCGATACTATTCGCCGTTTCACTCGGACCATCCTTGGCCCTCGCCCTTCGGGCAGCCTTCGGCTGTGCAAATCGGCTGTCCTGCCGATTTGTCCCGTTCCCCGTTCCCCGCAGCCATTACTCCCCCAAATACACTTCAATAACCTTGGGATTATTCTGTACCTGATCCATAGTGCCTTCGGCCAGTACCGAACCTTGATGTAAAACCGTTACGGTGCGAGCAATCGAGCGTACAAACGCCATATCGTGTTCAACCACAATGACTGAGTGTTTACCCGCCAGGCTGGTGAGCAGGCGGGCGGTATTTTCTACCTCTTCGCCGGTCATGCCGGCCACAGGTTCATCCACCAGCAGTACGCGTGGGTTTTGCATAAGCAGCATGCCAATTTCCAGCCACTGTTTTTGGCCATGCGAGAGCGCGCCGGCATTGTGCAGATACAAATCTTTAAGGCCAATGGTGATGAGCACCTCATCAATTTTGTCGCGCTGTTCACCGGTTAGCTCTTTAACCAGTGTCAGCCATACGCGCTTATCTGCCGCAGTGGCCAGCTCCAGATTTTCATACACACTCAGGGCTTCAAAGATCGTGGGTTTTTGGAACTTGCGGCCAATACCACCACGGGCAATTTGATGCTCGGATAATTCCAGCAAGTTAATCTGCTGACCAAAGTAGACGCTGCCACTATCGGGTTTGGTTTTGCCGGTAATCACATCCATCATGGTGGTTTTGCCGGCACCGTTGGGGCCGATAATACAGCGCAACTCCCCGTCGTTCACATAGAGATTGAGATCATTCAATGCCTTAAAACCATCAAAGCTGACGGTAATGCCTTCAACATATAAGATGGGCCCATGAGAAGTGTCAATCGGGGCGCGAAAATTGGGGTCACGCTTAGGTAACGTACGCTGACTGAACTGCCTTGCTTGCTTTAAAAAGGTATTCATGCGGCGCCTCCCGTGGTTTCTTCTTTTTCTTCTGTAGTTTCAGGTTCCGGTTCAACCGGGTGATTTTTCTTGGGCATTAACTGAGCAAATAATCCCACCAGGCCTTTGGGTAAAAGCAGAGTGACCAGTACAAACAAGCCGCCGAGCACAAATAGCCAGGTTTCGGGTGAAAAAGTGGTAAAAAAAGTCTTGGCGTAGTTGACCGAGAAGGCGCCGACAATAGCCCCGAATAAGGTGCCGCGACCGCCGGTAGCCACCCAAATAACCATTTCAATGGAATTCAGTGGTGAGAACTCGCCGGGGTTAATAATACCCACCTGAGGTACATACAAGGCTCCGGCAAGCGCGGCTAACATGGATGAAAATACGAATAGCCAGAGCTTATAGGATTCGACTTTATAGCCGCAAAACCGTGTGCGACTTTCGGCATCACGAATCGACACAATAATACGGCCCATACGCGAGGTAACAATGTAGCGGCAAACCATATAGGCCATCATCAGCAGTAGTGCCGATGCCACAAACAGACCAACACGTGTGGTTTTGGCGGTGATGTCAAAACCCAGAATTTCTTTAAAATCATTGAGCCCATTATTACCACCAAAGCCCATTTCGTTTCGGAAAAAAGCCAGCATCAGTGCATAGGTAAGCGCTTGGGTGATAATGGCAAAGTAAACACCCGTTACCCGTGAGCGAAAGGCGAGCCAGCCAAACACCAGCGCCAGCAGTGCCGGTATCAGCAATACCATTAACATGGCAAACCAGAACATATCAAAGCCGAGCCAGTACCAGGGAAGCTGGTCCCAACTGAGTACCACCATAAAGTCCATCAGTTCGGGATGCCCATAGACTCCTCGGTCGCCAATTTGGCGCATCAGGTACATGCCCATACCATAACCA
>DATBNH010000199.1:0-2853 GCA_036554405.1 Cellvibrionaceae bacterium
TATGTGTGCAACCCCGACCGCAGCGGCCGCGTATGTTATGAGCAAGCAAATGTCGAATCACGGTGAGTTTGCCGGTGAAGTTATTACCTTGTCGACGCTGCTCTCACCCCTATCGATGACGGTGGGCCTGGTGACTTTGCAGGCCATGAAGTATTTGTGAGCCGGGCAAAATAAGGGCAAACTGTGCGAGCTTGACTGTTACCGTTGGGATTTAAGCAGTTAACTATGTGTGGGGTTTCGGGTAAGATTCTTAGCTCAAGGGGCAAATGGGTGCTTATTACTGCCTATGCTCGAAAAGCGTGCTTTATACTTCCTCTTAAGGGGTAACCAGATGACACAACGTCCCGTACAGCCCAGAAGCAAAGCGTTAGAGGTTAATCTAGACCCATCTCGCTATGGCTCTTTTGCCGAGATAGGGGCCGGCCAAGAGGTAGTGCGCTGGTTTTTCCAGGCCGGTGGTGCCGCAGGCACTATAGCCAAGAGCATTTCAGCCTATGATATGACAGTGAGTGACGCGATTTATGGCAAGTGCGTTCGCTATGTTTGCCGGGAACGCTTAGAGGCCATGCTGCGCTATGAATATGATTTAAACCTGGAGCGTTTAAGCACCGACCGAGGCGAATCTACCGCCTTTTTCTCGTTTGCCGATACCGTATCTGCTCGCAACTTTCACGGCACCAACGAGTGCCATGGCTGGCTGGGTATTCGCTTTCAGGCAAGTCCGTTGGCCTCTCCCAGTGAAATCATTATTCATGTGCGTATGCTGGATAATGAAAACTCATTGCAACAAGAAGTGCTGGGTATTGTTGGGGTGAATTTAATCTATGGCGCCTGTTTTTTAAGTGACGACCCCGACCAGTTAGTGAAATCGCTTTTAGATGGCTTAAGTACCGAACGCATCGAAATTGATATGGTCGATTTTATGGGCGATGCGTTCGAGAAAGTGGACAATAGAATTATTAGTTTACGATTGGTGCAGCTAGGCTTGAGCGGTGCGGCGATGTTTGCAGCAGATGGCACCGTTTTGCAACCCTCCGAGCATTTGCGTAAGCACCCGGTGTTGGTGGAGCGCGGGCGCTTTCGGCCTGTAACCCACGTAAACATAGATATGCTCAACGCCGCGCTGCAGGACTTTGAAAAAGAAGATGATATAGAGCCTGGTGAGACTTTGGCGATTATGGAAATCACCATGAATAACTTACACACTGGCGATGAAATTGACCTGCATGACTTTATTAGCCGCGCCGAGGTGTTGGAGGCGACGGGGCATACCGTACTCATATCTGACTTTCCAGAATACTATCGCCTTGCGGCTTATTTGGCCCGCTACACTGAGCGTCGTATTGGCTTAACTATGGGCGCACATAGCCTTTGTGAATTGTTCCAAGAGCACTATTACGATCACTTGGCGGGTGGAATACTGGAAGGCTTTGGCCGCTTGTTTAAAAACAACCTTAAGTTGTATATTTACCCTTACAAAGACCCGGAAACAGGCAAGCTTACAAAAGTGAATAATTTGCAGGTGCCAGCGCGACAGGCCCCGCTATACGAATACCTGGTTAATCGGGGCTGCATAGACCAGATTGAAGGCTACAACGAGGAATACCTTTCTATTTTCTCGCCCGATGTACTTAAAAAAATTGTTTGCCATCAACCGGGCTGGGAAGCAATGGTGCCGAAGGTTGTGGCTAAAAAAATTCAAGACAACAACTTATTCCGTCAAACCGTAAAATGCGATATAGAGTAGTTTAATGCTCTTTGTTATAGAGTAATCTATTCGCATGCAAGCGCTAACCGAGCTTGTGGGTCCATTAACCGGTAAGGGGAAGGCTATAGAAACTCTGGGGCCCGAAACCTGAGAGAGTCCGATCTACGCCATCTTCAGATTTTATCCGTAACGCGTCTTCTGGCGAGAGCGTTCGCGTATATGCGGGCAGGCCGCCGAGCGCCAGTGGGCACAGCTTGAGCGTGCGGCTGGGCAGAGCAGGCCCAGCTGCTCCTTGACAGGCCATGGGCAGGCAAATAGTCTTTCGATGTTTAACGGTAGGTTCAGATCCACTAGCCCCTCAGCTCAGGCTGACAAAAGTTTAAGAGTCTCATGATCCTGAAAACCTCAACCCGCATCAATAAATACATCAGCGACAGTGGCATTTGTTCCAGAAGAGACGCTGATCGTTTTGTTGAGCAAGGCAATGTCTACATCAATGGCAAGCGCGCCACCATTGGGGATCAAGTGTTCTCGGGTAATCAGGTGAGGGTTAACGGCCAGCTTATAGACCCACAAGAGGCGGAAGACCTGGTGTTTATTGCACTGAACAAGCCGGTGGGTATAGTCAGCACCACCGAGTCCTCCGAGAAAAGAAACATTGTTAATTTTGTTAATCACAGTGTTCGTATTTTTCCTATAGGGCGTCTGGATAAGGATTCACAAGGGCTTATTTTTTTGATCAACAATGGCGATTTGGTCAATAAAATTCTCAGGGCGGGCAATAATCATGAAAAGGAATACCGGGTCACGGTTAATAAACCCATTACTGCCGATTTTATCGCCGGTATGGGTGCTGGCGTGCCTATTCTTGGCGAGGTCACCAGAAAATGTAAAGTGGAGAAAGAGTCCGCAACGATTTTTAAGATTACCCTCACGCAAGGTTTGAATCGGCAAATTCGACGTATGTGTGAATATTTTAGCTATGAAGTCACTATGCTGGAGCGACTCAGAATAATGAATGTAACGCTCAAGGGGCTGGCATTAGGAGACTGGCGCGATTTAACAGAAAAGGAAGTGACGACCATAATCGCGTTAACCGAAAACTCATCGTCTGAGGCAAGTTCTGAAAAGAAATCGCGCTCTGA
>DATBNH010000203.1:0-2023 GCA_036554405.1 Cellvibrionaceae bacterium
TAAACACAAAATAAACGTATTGCAAGCACTAAACAGCCATTTTTGTTATGCGCTGTTATATATCTGGTTGGTTGCCGTTTTTCCGTACCTACATCGATATGCTGGAGATGGTTTTGGCAAAGGCCGACCTGCGCATCGCCAGCTATTACGAGCAGACCCTGGTGGACGACCCCGAGTTGCGGGCCCTGGGTGAAAATCTGCGCCAGCGTTTGAGCCGCTGCATTCACCGGGTGCTGGAATTGAAGCAGCAAGACCACCTGCTGGCGGATGAGCCGGTATTTGCGCACTCTATGAATGTACGCAATCCGTACACCGACCCATTGCATTATCTGCAGGCCGAACTGCTGCGGCGTGAGCGCCAGAGCGAAGGCAAGGGCGACGGTGATGGCGGCCAGAATGGCAAGGTGCCAGACCTGGTTGAACGGGCCCTGAAGGTCACCATGGCCGGAATCTCAGCGGGTATGCGCAACACCGGTTAAGGCGGGCATTGCGCATGCCATTGCCGTTTTTATAACGCACTTTTCTGGAGTTTTACTTTGCCTTTTGCACCGCGTATTGAGCCGTTTTCGGCCCGCAAAGGGCCATTGGCCGCAGAGCTGACTCTGGATGATGTGGCCGCCAGGCTGCAGAAGCTGTACCGGCTGCCGCCGATGCCGGCCCTGGCTCTGCGGATTCTGGCGCTGACCGCCGAACCGGAGGCGACGGCAAAGCAGTTGGCCGAGGTGATCGAGCTAGACCCAAGCATGACCGCGCAGCTGATGCGTTACGCCCGCTCGGCACTGTTCGGCTATCGTGGCCAGATCAATTCGGTGCAAGATGCGGTTGCACGCGTGCTGGGGTTTGAGCGGGTTGCCCACGTGGCAATGGGCATTGCCGCCTTAAAAGCCTTTGATGTGCCCCGCGAGGGCCCGCTGGGGATCGATCAGTTCTGGCGCCATTCCTTGTATTGTGCTTTTTTGAGCGCCAGCCTGGCGCGCCGCTGCGGTATCGAACCCGGTATGGCTTACATGTGCGGGCTTTTGCATAATTTTGGGCTGTTGCTGGTTGGCCACCTGTTTCCGGCAGAATACGCTCGCCTCAGTGCATTGCGTGATGCTCAGCCAGAAGCCAGCATGCGGCAATTGGAGCAGCAGATATTTGGCGGTGCTGACCAGTCCATAATGGCCGTGGGCCACGGCACCATCGGCGGTGTCTTGCATCGGTTGTGGAACTTGCCGGGGCCGGTTATAAAAGCGGCAGCCATGCACCAGCGCGGCGAATACAGTGGCGAACATCAGCTTTATGTAAGCGTGGTAATGCTGGCAAACGCTGTTCTTAAAGACATTGGTATTGGTGATGAATTTGTCCCTGATGATATCAGCGCTCTTGCCGCCAGGCTGGGCCTGAAGCAGAGCGATCTGGAACAGGCTCGGGCGGAAGTAGCCGATGTGGCCGATGATCTCGACGCCATGGCGGCGGCGCTAGATTAGCCGTGTGAACCACGGCTGATTTCGTTTCATCATTCTTTGTGGCTCTTGTTATCGCTTTTCATATCATTCTTCTTATCACTCTTTTTGTCACGACGGGTTATTGCGGCAGGTGATCACGACAGAATCGGGGCAAGCGTCATTTCGGTATTCCACTGTATACAAATGGGCATGATACTGAGGTCGGCTTTCGCTTGCCGGCTCGACTTCGTATAATGCGCCACCCTCAAGCTTTAATTTGGGAAAAAAACCAAGAGGCTGAGGCAAAGGCACCTGTTTTTGCCATAGCTTTTTCAATTCAGTCATCATTTCAGGAGCATAAATCATGCGCATCATCATGTTGGGCGCCCCGGGCGCCGGTAAGGGTACACAAGCTCAATTCATCACAGAGCGTTTCGGTATTCCCCAGATCTCCACCGGCGACATGTTGCGATCCGCGGTCAAGGCGCCCGGCCAAGTCCACATCGACACCTAAACCACTCAACGCCTGTAGCGCATATTCCTGATTAACCGGATGGTCTTCCACCAGCAGTACCTTACCCTGCAGCTCGCTCTGT
>DATBNH010000212.1:0-4814 GCA_036554405.1 Cellvibrionaceae bacterium
TTTTGCCTCGTCCGTTGCACATCTGGCCCCGAATCCGCGCTTAGCTGGATTTGTGGCGCCAACAGGCCTGGCAAGTGCGGCTGGGCGAGTGCCGAGCCTTGAGGGCGATAGCTCAAGGGCAGACCGAAAAAGCCGGCAAACCCCATGGTCTGTATCTCGGGGCTCTGCTGCTCCAAAGCTCGGCGCAAAGGCTCGGAACGGACGTCGATACAGAAAACGGCTTGCAGTTGCGGTACTTCGGTAATTGGCCTCGGGGTGCGCGCAGACTCACTCAACGCTTTTTGCAGCGGCTGCTGATAAGCCAATTCCGACGCTATCTGCCAGACCCAAAGAGGAGCTTGAGCACGCAGGTGGCGCTCTACCAAGGCGGGCAGCTGCAAAAGCCCGCTCTGCCAAAGACTCCTCAGCCGCTCCGCCTGATCAGGCTTTTCATTGTGGGTGTAGCGCCACAGCACTAACTCCCAGGCCAATCGGATCGCCAACAGGTTTCGCATGGAGCAGGCCGATGGTTTCTGTTCGGCCGGATTCAGGGCATGCTGCCATTGTTGGTAAGCTACCCAGGAGGCCCAACCGTTAATGTCTAGCAGTAAGGCTTGGGCATAGTCGCCGAGCCGATCTGCACAGATACCCAGCTCGGAGATCGCAGCTTCAAACAAGCCCGTCTTGGTTTTCGGCAGGGAGCTGAAGTATCGGCTCAGCCCTGGCTCGTCCATTAAAATGGCGATGCCCCGGTCCATCTGGGTAACCGCCAGCCACTGTTGATACAGGCTTTTTGAAGGCACAGCGCTCAAGCGCCCGGGATTGAGCGGGCCATCCTCTTGAAAGTAAGCCGCACAGAATTGGCTGATCTGGTGCGTGATTACATCACGCCATGCCATTTTGTGTTGCCGGTCACGATGCGCGTCTACCAGGTCACTGATGTTGTGCCAATGGGGCAGGCGGCTCAGTTGGGTCACTACAGACAACAAATTTTTGTAGCCGCCGTGGTAGCCGAGCCGTTCCTTTGCCTGCATCAGGTGCTGCTCGGTAATCGTGCCACGCTGCCACTGATCAAGGTAATGACTGGGTGGCATAAGGCTGTGAACGTAAGCCAGGGCCGAGAGACGGGCAGAGACGGTCGCAAAGCGCTGATCCCTCATAGCCCAGAATGGGCTCACCGCAATTAACCGGTCTAATGGCCAGCTTGGTGCCACGCTGGCGCAGGCGCGTTCCAGCGCTTTATCCTGTTCTTGAGTAAGGGCATCGACGCTTGTATTGGTTTCGGGGGCCAGTTCGATAGTCGCTTGTTCTTGGGCAGTCATGGGGACACCTCGCGTGAAGCTGTTTGCAAATGTTTGGCCTTGATGCGACGGGGCAGATTGTGGGGCCAAATCCGCAAGGTGGATTTGGTCACCCACTCATCCAGATAAAAGCCCGCGTAAAAAAAGACGTTCAGTGTTTGAAGGCGTGGGTTTTGGAGGCCATAGCGCTGCAAGCCATAGCCGACGAAGAGCACAATAAATAGCGTGCTGACCCAGAGATCGGCCCAAAGCGGGGCGGTGTAATCCTGGGCGGGCAGTAGCGTTGCAAACACTAACTTCAGGCTAAAGTAGGCGAGAACCACCAGGGCTGCCAGACCGAAAAAGGCGCCTATGGTGTTGGTTGCCGCCTGGCCACTGCGCTCGGCAATGAGTGCGGTTAGAGCCAAAGCCAGCAGTACCCAGGGGCTGAAAGTGTTGAACAGCGAAGAGCCAGTGGTCGAGCTAACCAGGACGGCAAAGCCGACCACCATGGCGGCACTGAGCGCTCCTGCCGTTAACCATTGAGAAGCTCTGGGCTTAACTGAAGGCGCCTGGCGCCTCTGCAGATTCTGCTGCACGGCCTCTCCTGAACTGAGAAACGCGTAGGCCTTGTAACAAGAGTGCGCCAGTAGATGTAGCAGTGCCAATTCCACCAGGCCCAGGGCAATTTCCACAAGCATCAGGCCCATTTGCGCACTGGTGGACCAGGCCAGCCGGACCTTGATGCTGATGCGAGTCATCATAACCAGTGCCGCCAGTACACTGCTTATGCCGGCAACTATCAACACCAGCGTTTGCGCGGGAGTGGACTGCAATAACAAGGGAGAGAACAGCAGTAATAGGTAGCCGCCAAGGTTGATCACCCCACCGTGCAAAGCAGCTGAGACCGGCGTGGGCGCCTCTACTACCTGAATCAACCAACCATGCAGTGGCAATTGGGCGCATTTGATCAAAGCAGCTAACGCGAGCAAGCAAGCTGCGGTTTGTTCGCTCGCAGAAAGAGTGCCAGGGCCGTTGGCGTAGGCATTCACAATGACACTGATCTGGGCGCTGTCATGGTGTAGATACAGCAAGACAAAGGCGCCCAGGGCGCATAACTCGGCGGCACGAGCAAACAAAAACTTTTTATGAGCTGCCAGCGCAGCGCGTGGGCGGTTGGGGTAGAACATGAGCAGTTGATGCATGGCCAGGCTAATAGCCAACCAGGCAGCGAGGAACAACAACAGGTGATTGCTGAGCACCGCTACACTCACAGCTGCAAAAACTGCCTGGGTCAGGCTCACAAACCGCTGCTCACGGGGCTCACCTTGCAGGTAGGTAGCGCTATAGCGCACCACCACAAAGCTGATAAAGTTTACCAGCAACAACATCACCAGGTTGAGCGGCGCCGCCAACCACCAACCCGAAACGGTGGCAAGTGTGCCCGAAAGTCCGAGCAAAAGCAGTATTACGGACAGCAAGAGGGAGAACAGCGTGGTGTACCCGGCGATGCGCCAAGCCCGTAAACGACTCTGCTGTGAACTAAGTGCTGCTCCGAGCGCAAGCGTTGCGGGCACCAAAGAGAGTAGCAGGGTGGTTAGCAGGGGGCTCCAACTCATGACATAGCTCCGTTAGCGAATGAAGCGCTAGTATCCCGTGAGCGATTTTTTAAGTAAAATAGATATAAATTAACGAATCATTCTTTAAAATAGAACGATATGAGCCGGCTGAACTATCATCACCTCTATTATTTCTGGCGTGTCGCCGCCGAAGGTAACCTCACGCGAGTCGCCGAGGCCTTGCACCTCTCCCAGAGTGCCCTGTCTGCTCAAATCCGTCAGTTGGAGGGTCGCATCGGCAAGCCGCTGTTTGAGCGGCGCAATCGAACCATGGTGCTGACCGAGGTGGGTTACCAGGTGTTCAACTACGCCGAAGTGATTTTTACCAAGGGTGAGGAGCTGGAGTGGTTAATCAGCGAGGGCATCGAGCCTGAGTATCAGCGTATTCGCATCGGCATGCTTTCGACCATGTCGCGTAATTTTATCGAGGGTTTTATCGCGCCGCTGCTCAATTCTACAAGCCGCAAGGTTCACTTCAGCTTGCACGCCCGGGGTATGGCTAACCTGATGGACGGCCTCGCCGGCCACCAGTTTGACGTGGTGCTCACCAACACGCAGTTGCCGCCCACAGGCGCGCCTGACGCCGCTTGGCAAAGTCAGCTACTGGCGCGTCAGCCGCTGTCTATTATTGGCCCGCCGCAGAGCGAGCCGGGCTCCACTTTCCCTGAAGGCTACGATAGCTTGCGTTGGGTTATGCCGGGCGAAAATCACGAAATTCGCCGCAGCTTTGATGGCTACTGTAGCCAGCACCAATTTCGGCCAGATATTCTGGGGGAGGCAGATGACATGGCCATGTTGCGACTGCTGGCCCGGGACAGCGGCGCCTTGAGTGTGTTGCCCGAAGTGGTGGTAAAAGACGAACTGGAGCAGGGGCAACTAAAGGTTTTTGAGCGTTTGCCCAATGTCTACGAAAATTTTTACGCGATAACTTTGCCCAGGGAGTTTATGCCCAGCCTGGTTTCCGAGCTGCTGTCCCAACCGTTAAAAGAATTGAGCTAGGTAATCCGTTTTAGCCAATCTGATAGTGGTTTTTACCTTTTTCTTTAACCTCATACATAAACCTGTCGGCGGTTTTTTTCAGCATATCTTCTGTGTCGCCGTGTTTTGGGTAATAGGCACAGCCAATACTCGCCTCAATTTTTAAATCGACGCCATTAAGCCTAAACGGCTCGTTAATTTGCGCCAGTATTCTTACGCATATCTCTTCAATAAAAGAGACGTTTTCAACTTCAGATAAAATAACCAAAAACTCATCGCCGCCTATGCGGCAGGCGGTGTCGTAATCGCGGATAACTTTCTGGATTCTTAAAGCCGCTTCAACCAGTAGAATATCGCCAGCTTCGTGCCCGTAGGTGTCGTTGACTGCCTTGAAGCCATCCAAGTCAAGGAATAGGACGGCAGCAATATGGCCTTTTCTTTTGGCCATATTCAGCGCGATTTTGAGCCGTTGGTTAGCCAGGCGTAAAGTGGGCAGGCCGGTTAATGGGTCGTGATTGGCCAGGTGTTCAATCTCTTTGTTTTTTTCTTCCAGCTCGCGGGTCCGCTCTTTTACTTGAGCGGCCAGCATCTGTTCAGATTGTCGAATCAGCCTGATTCGGTACAGATAGGTTAACTGAAAAGTTCCTACAACGAATATTAACAGGATTATTCTAAACAGATTGGTCTCATGCCAGGGCGGAAGAACAGTAATGTTTAATTCGGCTTGGTCTTCATTCCAGGCGCCGTTGCCGTTGGAGGCTTTAACACGGAACACATAGTTTCCCGCATCCAGATTGGTGTAGGTGGCGTTTCGCTGAGGGCCGACCTCGTTCCAATGCTCATCAAAACCCTCTAACGTGTAAGCGTACTGGCTCAGCTCCGGGATGCGGTAATTGAGCAGTGTAAAGGACAGGGAAAACACGGATTGTTTGCGCGTTAATTCAATTTTATCGGTATA
>DATBNH010000547.1:0-2223 GCA_036554405.1 Cellvibrionaceae bacterium
TCAGGGTCATTGCTGTCAACAGCCGGGTGGGGGCCTGCCAGCAGCAAGTGACCGCTATCGCGCAGTGCTTGCAGGCGCGCCAGATGGGCCGGCCGCGTCTGTTGTCTCAGGGGTAAGCTCTCGGGAATATCTTCGCTAATAATGGCGTAATACATAATGTTGATTTCTTCTATTAATCGGTGTTGAGGATTTCTTCAAAATCAAGCTGGGTAAGTTGCTTGATGCGGCGAAAGAGATAAAACAGTGCGGCCATCATTACGCAGGTGGCGGGCAGGGCGATGACCGGAAAGCTGAGCGCGGTCATTTTGCCCAGCTCTTCGTTAAAAGCGATGGTGCCGGGCGGGCTTACCAATAGCCATTTGGCCAGTACATAGTTAAGCGCCGATGACAGAAAAAACGAACCCGCCACCATCACAGATGCATTGCGCAGAGCCAGCTCGAAAGATGCGGCGTTATTACGTTGCTGCAGACGCTCGGCAATGAGATCCACCTTCAGCACTTTATCGTTGTAGAGAAAGATTTTCACCAGCGGATAGCGTGTTTTTACCGAAAAGAGAGTAGCAAGACCAATCAGGCCGGGAATCGCCGCCTCTTTAATGGCAATATATTGAGGATCCAGCTCCAGCAAACTAATGCCACCTGTGAGCATAATGCTGATTACCCCTAGGGCAGAAAACAGATTTATCTTGCGGGTGCGGACAAAGTCGCGCAGGCCGTAGATAATGGGGAACGCCAGCGCCACCACGATGGCAAGGCGGGTGCCCAGGTGTTCATCGCCGCTCAGTTTCATCAGTATCAATGTGGGAATAATGATGTTGAGCAGAATATTGGCCAGCAAACTTTCACGTTTCGGTTTGCCCGCTGCCGCTTGTGCTTTATCCTGAGCGCTTGGGTTGTTGTCAGCTTGTGTTTTTTCGGGTGTGACGGGGTTGCTCATTGCAGCTCCAGTTGACCCATAAATGGGTGTTTACGGCGGAAGGTGGCCTTTATCAGGCACACAAACTAAATTAAGGGGTGCAGCGTTGATTGTTGATTTACACACGCACAGTAACTATTCGGACGGTATTTTAAGCCCTCGTGCGCTAATGTCGAGGGCTAAGTCGCTAGGAGTGGATATTATTGCCCTGACTGATCACGATACCGTAGCGGGGATTGCCGAGGCCGAGCAAGCGGCTGGCGAACTCGGCTTGACGCTGGTGCCGGGTATTGAACTGTCCAGCCGCTGGGGTAAGGTGGGTGTGCACATTGTCGGTCTCAATATTGATTGCCAGCACCCGGCACTGGTGGCGGCCATAGAGTATCAGCAGCACGCCAGGCGCGAGCGCAACAGCGAAATTGCCGTGCGCCTGGAAAAACTGGGGCTGGTGAATGTGCTGGCTGAAGCTGAAATTCTGGCCGGTGACGGTGGGCAGCTGGGCCGGCCGCATTTTGCTCAATTGTTAATTGCCGAGGGTCGTGCGCGGGATATGAACCAGGCTTTTAAAAAGTATTTGGGCGCGGGCAAGCGCGCCGATGTGGCTGTTGAATGGTTATCCATGGAAGCCCTGGTAACGGCTATCCATCAGGCCGGCGGCCTGGCGGTGTTGGCACATCCGGCTAAATACAATCTGACTCGCACCAAACTGCGGGCTCTGGTAAGCGGCTTCGCCGAGGCCGGGGGCGATGCTCTTGAAGTTATCAGTGGTCAGCAGCCAGCGGGGTTGGCCGCTGATTTATCGCGCTTGGCGGCGGACTATGAACTCAGCTGTTCCTGTGGCAGTGACTTTCATCACCCCGAGCGGCTCTGGCAAGAGCTCGGACGCTTTGAGGCACTGCCTGCGCCGGCGCGTTTAGTTTGGCCGCCACTGCAGTGAGTGTTTGTATGTAGCGTACGGCAAAATTATAATAACCGTTTTCCGCCAGAGGCGGGCAGTGACAACTAAGGACCCGATTGTGGCGCAGTTTTTTCAAATTCACCCGGAAAACCCCCAGGCACGTCTGATTACGCAGGCGGTGGATATTATTCGTGCCGGGGGGATTGTGGTTTACCCCACCGATTCAGCCTATGCGCTGGGTTGTCATATCGGCGATAAAATGGCGCTCGATCGCATTCGTCTGATGCGCAAGCTCGACAAGCATCATAATTTCACGCTGATGTGTCGCGATTTATCGGAAATAGCCACCTTTGCCCGGGTCGATAATCAAGTTTTTCGCTTGTTAAAGACCCATACACCGGGGCCCTAT
>DATBNH010000223.1:0-7991 GCA_036554405.1 Cellvibrionaceae bacterium
TTATGAGCTTCGATCAAATCCCCTCCGGCAAGAGTCTGCCGGACGACATCAACGTTATTATTGAAATCCCCATGAATGGCGAGCCGGTAAAATACGAGGTCGATAAAGACAGTGGTGCACTGTTTGTCGACCGCCTCCTCGGCACCTCCATGCACTACCCCTGTAACTACGGCTATGTTCCCCATACGCTCTGCGGTGATGGCGACCCGGTGGATGTGCTGGTGTTAATGCCGCTGGCACTGATACCTGGCTCAGTCATCCGCTGCCGCCCCATTGGCGTGTTGAAAATGACCGATGAATCCGGTGAAGATGCCAAGGTGCTTGCGGTACCAGTAGACAAGGTCACCACCTTGTACAGTAAAGTAAAATCCGTTGATGATGTGCCTGAAATCACCCTCAAAGCTATTGAACACTTCTTTGAGCACTACAAAGATCTGGAGTCTGGCAAGTGGGTCAAGATAGACGGCTGGGAAGGCCTCGAAGCGGCGCGAACGGAGATCACCGAATCCGCCGAACGCTACCAAGCTGGTTAATTCCAGTCCGCAGGCACAGGGAGGTGTCGGCTTTATTCCTTCAGAGACAAGCCACTGATGTCAGGATTCAGCGGAGGTTTTTCCTCTTTAAGCTGGCCCAGGTCGCTGCCCGCAGGCGCCAGATCTACCATTAACTCCTTTACCTTCACCGTCTGCACCGGTTTTTTTTCTTCCGGTTTTAACAAATCCGCGCCCGGCTCCGATAACTGCCAATGACCACCTTCCAGTTCAACCTCTGGCAGCGGTAAATCGTTATCGCCACTGCCCAGCACGGCACCAACCTCCGCCAGATCAAAATCGGGAACCGTCACCTCGGCCGCCGGCGCTCTTGCCACCTCACCTGCTTCGAGCAGATTACCCAGTGCCGGCTTAAGACTGATAGCCGAGATATCCACCGATACCGGCGGCGCTAACGACTGACGCTCCCGTGGACGCAGCAGTGGCGAACCCACAGGCGCCAGGCTCCATGCCTGCGTCGATACAGAGCTCTCTGCCGAGGCGGCACTCTCACCCTCGGTAACGGCCACCAAAGCCACCTCGGCGCCGGCTTTACTCAATACCGCCTGGTACTTTTTGGCTGTGGCCTCGTCCATATTACGCTTGAGAGTGACAGGGCGGCCGCTGAAAAGCGCGTCGATTTTGGCGGCATCGGCTTTAAACAGTTGCTGCATGCGCGCTTTTACGTCACTCAAACTATGCCCCAGGACAATATCTCCCCGAAAAACCAAATCATATAGGGTAACGGCTGGCTGATCTCTCATGGCTCCTCCCGGCGGGGCAAATGCGATATTTATCACAGCTTAACACTTTGCTCTGTCAGTGTAGCTGTTCGCCAAGCCGCAGCATAACTGACTCATGCAAAAACATCAGTTAAACGTGGGGTTTTTGTGACAATTTATTCTCATTCACCATTGGCATCAACTCCATCCAGTCGCCATACTTCTGTGCAGAGCAGCAGCAATGGGTTCGGGCCTTTTCAGCCCGTCTCCCGATAACGGAACGGGAACACACTATGCGCAACGCCACCTCACAACTACACGACGCCTCGGTCAAGCACTCGGTTAAACACCAGGTGGAATCCGATATTGCTGCACTCAACCGCAAAATTGCGCTGATGGAAACAGAGCCAAGCGCCAATCTACAACTGTTAGCGGCCTACCGCATGATGCTGACAACCCGCACCGAAGTCCTCAAATGCCTTGTCGACTGTATGGCCGCCGGAGATCGCCAGCAGCCTCATTGACCGTCCGCTCTATCCTCATCAATACAATGATTCATCTCCGAGGCGGGTTTGTCTGTACCGGTTCTTCCTGTTACCCGCGCCGGCACCCCCACGGCGGTCTGGTGCGCGGCTATATCGGCTAGCACGACACTGCCAGCACCAATCCGGGCATAGTCACCAATGTGGATATTACCCAATATCTTGGCGCCCGCACTGATCAGTACACCCTTACCCACTTTCGGGTGGCGATCACCACTGGACTTGCCACTGCCGCCCAGTGTCACAGCATGCAACATAGAAACATCATCGCCGACCACGGCGGTTTCGCCAATCACGACCCCGGTGGCGTGATCAATCATGATCCCCGCGCCAATACGCGCCGCCGGATGAATATCCACAGCAAACATTTCCGATATACGATTTTGTAAATACAAGGCCATCACCCGGCGCTGCTGTTGCCATAAATAGTGACTAAAGCGATAACTTTGCAAGGCGTGAAAGCCTTTAAAATACAACAGCGGCAAAAGGTACTGATCGCAGGCAGGATCGCGCTCGCACCAGGCTTCAATATCACGGCACAACGCCTGCAAAATACTGGCGTCCTGCTGCATGGCCCGCGTAAACACCTCACGTATTTGCATGGCGGGCACGATCTGGCTGCCCAGTAAATTCGCCAAATGAAAACTCACCGCATCGGCCAAAGTGTGGTGATTGAGAATACAGGCATGATAAAAACTCGCCAACACAGGTTCGGCTCTACTGGCATCCGTGGCTTCGCGGCGTATCTCTTGCCAAATCTTCTCAGGTATCACGGTCGACTCCAGCTTTTAGTAAGTCAGTAAATTGTTGGCGCAGTGTTGGTATCAGCTCATCCATTGTGCGAATAATATACGCACCCAAGTCCTGCATTTGCCGATCAAAATCTGCATCGGGCTCCGGACAGTAGGCGATCAGACCCATGCCCGCTGCGTGAGCAGCACACGCGCCGCTCAATGAGTCCTCCACCACCATACACTGCTGCGCACTCGCACCCATAGTACGCGCTGCCAGTAAAAATAAATCCGGTGCAGGTTTCCCCTGTGCGACATCGGTAGCACTGAAAAGACGATTATTGAAAAAAGTTAACAGGCCGGTGCTGCCCAGGGTCACTTGCATTTTTTCATGCTTCCCATTGGATGCCACTGCAAACTCCACACCCATCGTCTGCAGGGTTTGCAAAACCCTTTCAATACCCGGCACTACCGAGACACCCCGGGCAAACGCCTCCAGTGTTTTATCTTGCACCTGTCGCCAGAACGCTTCGGCCACCTTTTGCAAATCACTCGCCATATACCCACTGTACTCAGGCGTCTCCGCCAGCAATGCGTGAACCTGAGAGGCACAAACGGCTATGGATTTACCGCGAAACTGGTTAAATATATCCTCAAGTGCCAACACCACACCTTGCTCTTGCAAACATAGCTGCAACACCTCGGCACTTACTTTTTCAGTGTCAACCAACACACCATCGCAATCAAAAATTACTTTCATAAATCATCCAAAAAACCGCTCCTTGACACGTTGAATAAATAGCGGCTGAGCCCAGAAAAGCAACGCCATCATCGCAATATGACAGAGCACTATCAGCATAAAAAAATGTGGGATCGACAAGCCGAGCACACCCAGAAAGACGATACCGAAAACTGCCGCGGCAATCATAAACAGCGCGTTAATAACATTATTAGCAGCAATGATTTGCCCGCGTCGATCAATTGCCGCGCGCTGTTGCATCAACGCATTAAGTGGCACCAAATACAATCCGCCAGCACTGCCGAGTACTAACACATCAAAGGCCACTCGCCAAAATCGCGGCATACCCAGCAACTCGGATAATGACCAGAGCACGCCTTCGCTAGCAGGTGCGTGCCATTGTGCAAATGCTTTACCGGCAAAGGTCAAATCGGTGCCCATCACCAACAATACCAAAGCACCAATGGGCACCACCGCCGGCTCGATTATACGACGACTGAGCCGATCGCAGACCAGCGCACCGAGACAAATACCCACCAGAAACAACACGAGCAAAAAGCTCACCACCGCCGGCGCACCCGCTAGCGTTTCGCGGGTAAAGTTGGGCAGTTGGGTGAGATAAACCGAGCCTAAAAACCAATACCAGGAAGCGCCCATAATAGACCAAAACACCAGGGTGTTTTCACGCGCGTAGCCGACCACGCGCACAATCTGTTTAAACGGGTTACGCTCAATGGGCAATCCTGTCGCCACCGGTGGTGCCGGAGGAATCACTCGGCTAATACGCCAACCAGCCCAGGCCACCAAAAGCGCACCGACAGCAATGACTACCTGCCCCCCTGCGAATTGCAACGCCAGGGTGCCGGCTATCATTCCCAGAAAAATCGCCAGCGAGGTGCCGGTATGCAGCAGGCCATTGGCACCGGTTAGCTCATCGGCACTCACATGCTGGGGCAAAATGCCGTATTTGAGTGGGCTAAAACAGGCCGACTGGGTACCGGTTAAAAAAATCACCAACAGCAGCAATGCGGCACTGTTGAGCCACAGGGCGATTGCCCCGAGCAACATCACCACAATTTCAAACAGCTTGAGTCGACGAATAAAATGGGCCTTGTCATAGCGATCGGCAATTTGCCCTGCGCTGGGGGCAAACAGTAAAAACGGTACGATCAGCGCGGCGGCCACCAGATTATTGAGCAAATTAATGTTCAGCCCCCAGCGATCAATATCGCTGTAGGTAAACAACATCAGCAATGCACTTTTATAAAAATTATCGTTAAAAGCGCCGCCGAATTGCGTCCAGAATAAAGGGTAAAAGTTTTTTTGGCCAAACAGACTGAACTGACTGGGTAAAGGATCGGACATTATTGACTCTCTCGGTATTGGCACTGCACCACAAACCGCTCAAATACCGTGGGCAGCAGGTCCAGAATGACATCTTTAAGAACAATATCAGATGCCGCTAACGGCTCACGCAATAATTCGACGCTTATATGAGCCGCATAAAGGCTGGCCTCAGGCGCGTAGCTAATGTGCCAAGGCTCTGGCGCCACGCCACCGGTATCCGTTTGGTAGGGCCGAAAAAATCCGCTATCGCCGCAGGCAAGCTCAGTATTCAGCCACTGATGAAAGTTGCCAAACATTGCACCGGGCTGGCATTCAGCCTGTGTCAGTTGCAGACAATAGCCGGCAGGCATTGCCGCGGCGTCGTAGACATCGAAGTCTGTTCCCCAGTGGTGGCGGGATGTGCCCGGCAGGGCCGAAAAGCGCAAAATGGCATACAACTGTTCACGCGCACTCATTCGCTGTAAATCCAGCACTTCTCCGGCATCGTCAATAACCGGGCGTTGACCAGAGGCCTTGGCATTAAAAATAGCCAGCTGACGCCAAAAGTCACGAAAACCGCTGGCAATCTGCAAATCAAAACCTGCCAGGCGAGCACGTTCGCGCAAGTGCTCCAAGGGCTGCATGGCATGAGGATGAATCAGCCCCACCCCCTCTCGGTCGATCAGCGCCGACGCATCCAATCCCAGCACCTGCTGGGCGGTAAGTTGTGGTGGGACAGCAGACATAAAGCTCGGCCTATGGGGTGATGGGTTCAAGCATACCGCTATTTCGTGATCGGCTTCCAGCTCTGCATCGACAATGCTTGGCACACCGCACCAGAGCAGGTAATATAACTCCAAGCTATATACGGATACAAATAGCCCTTTAGAGAATATAACGATAAGACATATCGCCACGATGATAATGGAGCGCAGTTAATGACAGCTACTGGATCAAGCGAATTACTCCAACTAAAAAATCTCGGTGTTGCCTCAGTCAATATCCTTCGAGCCATTGGCATTCACACCTATGATGACCTTCGACAAGCCGGTGCCGTAAACGCCTACAAACGCATTAAAGCCCGTGATATCAACGTTTCCAAGGTGATGCTTTATGCACTACAGGGCGCCTTAATGGATGTGCACTGGAACGACCTGCCACCGGATTTAAAACAGCGCCTGGTCAGCGAAGCCAGCACTAAGGATACCGCTGACGCCTGAAGCATGGCACAAATCAGACGCACCTCTACCTTCGTCGGCAAGGGAGCTGCTATAGTATGGCAAACGTACAGTAATCACTGTGCCACTTATGCTATGGCTTAAGGTAACGGATACCATGCACCTGCCCAATACTCAACCCGAAGCACTCACCGAGCTGGCCCATAAAATCAGTGATATCACTGCCAATTTGCTGGCCGACTTGGGTTTTACCGACGCGCCCATGAGCGTGCCCGGCGCCGCCGACCTGTTCAGCCACCACCCAGCGACTCGCCTGTTATTACTGCAGGAAGGCCACGTCAATTGCCATATGCACGGCAAGCTTATTTGTCGCTTTGAGCCCGGGGACCTGATGGGGCTCAATCGGAGCTTGAGCCTGCCCGGTGGCCAGCTCAGCACCGATGACACTATTGTGGTTCAGCCCCTTGAGCGCGATCAGCTTATCGAGCACATCAGTACCGACCCCGGCTTACTCAAGCTGTGGAGTTACTTTTTATTGGCCAACATAAGCTGGCATCAGCAGGCGCTGGCGCAGGAAATTCGCAGTGAGTATCAACCTAACGCCGGATTTATGCACTTTGCCAACGGCGATACCATTATTGCCCAAGGGGACGAGGCCGAATTGGTGTACACCCTGCTCGAGGGCAGTGCCGATGCTGTTTGCGACGGCATTAAGGTGGGTGAGATTCATCCCGATGAAATTTTTGGCGCCCTGGCCGTGTTTACCCGGCAAAAGCGCATGGCCAGTGTTATCGCCACGGGTAACTGTACCGTGCTGACTGTGCGCAAGCACGAGTTTATCGAGCTGATCGAGCATCAACCCCATATTTGCATTGGCCTGATTGAGGAAATGGCCACCAAGATTAACCAGCTCAATGGCCAACTACTGAAATTACAACCCGCCTAGCAGTCTGTCGAACCCAGGACTGTTGACAACATTATTGATAATGATTATCATTACAAAACTGCTGACCTGTTCAGTAGTGGTCAATCAATTTTCCTGCAAGTTAATTGACTGATCTTCTCCTCTGGCCTTCGGGCCACTGGCTAATCACGGTTGCTTGGGCCGCCTGCGGGCGGCCGCTTTTTTGTCTGCCTCAGGCTTGAAATCCCCCGCTTCGCGCTTATATACACATCTGTCTGTACTCATTACTTTCTCTCGGGAGAACCTCCGTGCTGCGAATCGGCCTGTTTTTACTCACCAACTTTGCGATTCTGATCGTTGCCAGTGTCACCCTCAATTTACTGGGTATGGGCCACTATCTGGATCAATCCGGCAGCGGTCTTAATCTAACTGCCCTACTGATTTTCTGCGCTATTTTTGGCTTTTGCGGGGCATTTATCTCCCTGTTCCTGTCAAAGTGGATGGCCAAGCGTTCCACTCGCACCCAACTAATTACCAAACCACGTAACGCCGAAGAGGCCTGGCTACTGGAAACCGTGCGCGATTTATCACAGCGCGCCGGTATCGGCATGCCCGAGGTGGGAATTTTTCCGGCCAATCAGGCCAATGCCTTTGCCACTGGCTGGAACCGCAATAAATCCCTGGTGGCAGTAAGCAGCGGTTTGCTGCAGCGCTTTGATCGCGAGGAAACCCGCGCAGTGCTCGCCCATGAAATAGGCCATGTGGCCAATGGCGACATGATTACCCTGACCCTGATTCAGGGGGTGGTAAATACCTTTGTTATGTTCTTCGCGCGCATTATTGGCCACACCGTAGACAAGGTTGTATTTAAAACCGAGCGCGGTGTGGGTATTGGTTATTATGTGGTCACCATTATCGCCGAGATTATTCTGGCTTTCCTCGCCTCCATGATTGTGATGGCTTTTTCCCGTCACCGGGAATACCGGGCCGATGCTGCAGGCGCCTCGCTCGCCGGTCGCGGCGCCATGATTCGCGCCCTGCAAAGACTTCAGGCTGAGGTAAAGGCCGGTGCCCCCACCCCCATGCCTAAAAGCATGCAAGCCTTTGGCATCAGCGGTGGCTGGCACAAGCATATGGGCCGCCTGTTTGCCAGCCACCCGCCACTGGAAGAACGCATTACGGCTTTGCAAAATGCTCATAGCTAGATTTTTACAAAATCTCGGGCGCAACCTGTTAGCACCGGTGCTGACAGGTTTGCTGGTATGTTTAGCGGCAATCGCGGCGGAGCCTGAGTTTGCCACCGACGATGAACGCAACAA
>DATBNH010000264.1:0-2374 GCA_036554405.1 Cellvibrionaceae bacterium
CCACAGGCCGCTATTGAGCACTACTTCCTGTACTTGTTGTAACAGCTCGGGAGCGGCCAGCGCATGTATATAACCGCGAGCGCCGGCACTCATTAAACGCCGTGCCTCGGCCACGGATTCGTTAAGTGTCATGGCCACCAAGCGCGCCCCGGCTTGCTCTACCCTCGTCACTATTGGGTGGTAATCACCTGCCAACAACAACCAGACGATATCGTCTGCGTTAAAAGCATAGGTTTGAGCCTCTGTGGGACCCAACAGTAAAGCATCGGGAAAGGCCCCGCGCCAGCGAGCCGATTCCACCTCAGCCGTGTGTACAAAAATCATTCCCATTAGCGCTCAGTCAATGCATTCTGTTTCGCCCGAAGTACAGGCTTTAACAAGTAAGACAAGACGGTTTTCTTGCCGGTAATAATATCAACCTGGGCGGTCATGCCCGGCATAATCGGTAAGTTATCGGCAAAACCAACTTTTTGGGTTCTCACCCGCACCAGATAATACGTTTGTTTATCTTCCTCGTCAGTGATGGTGTCGGCACTGATATGCTCCAGCTCGCCCATCAGTCCCCCATACACGGTAAAATCATAGGCCGTTAGTTTTACCATTGCCTGCTGGCCGGGGCGCACAAAAGCAATATCCTTGGGCGAAATTTTTGCCTCCACCAGCAGTTCGTCGTCCAGCGGAATCATTTCCAGCACTTCGCGACCGGGCTGCACCACGCCGCCGATGGTATTGACGAATAATCGCTGCACGGTACCGCGCACCGGGGCATAAATATCCGCATACTTAATACGATCGGCGAGGCCTGTGCCTGCCTCCGATAAACTCGACAGTTGCGCCAGAGTTTCCGACAGCTCGGCGCGCCACTGATTTTTCACCTCCAGCTCTACTTGCCGACGGCGATTTTCCGCTTCGGCAATAGACGATTCAATTCGCGCTTTTTGCGCGATCGCCTGTTTACGTTCGCCATCGGCATTGGATGCATCCCGCTCCAGACGCAGAATTTCCACCTCGGAAATTGCACCACTGCCTAACAGAGGCCGAGTGACTTCCAACTCGCGGGTAGAGAGCTCATAAGCGCGTGTGGCCTGAGCCAACCGAGCCTCAATTTCATTTAACTCTTCGCGTCTTTGGGTGAGCTGCTGCTCGACAATACCCATTTGCTGGGCCAGTTCCAACAGGTTGTTTTGGTAAAGAGAGCGCTCGTTTTCCTCAAGCTGTATATCTTCCAGAGCGAGATCGGGTGGAAATACCAGCTCAGTGTCGTCAACCAGAGCGCGCAGTCGCGCCGCCCGTGCTTGCAACGACAAATACTGGGCGCGATTTTCGCGAAAGGTCGACACAAATCGGGTGGGGTCGATGCGCATTAATAAATCGCCCTTGTCGACGATCTGCCCTTCCGATACCAGCACCTCTTGAACTACGCCGCCATCAAAAGATTGCACAACCTGAGTTTGCAGCGAGGGGATAACCTTGCCCTGACCACGCGCCACTTCATCGAGAGGCGCCAGCGCCGCCCACAATAAAAGCAGTAACAGCGAGATAAACATAGCATACAACAGTGTGCGCGCCCGCAGCGGCGTTTGTTGAATACGTGCCCAGTCGGCATCGTCCAGCCAGTCTTGTGATATTTGCGCAGAGGGCTTAATCCAGCGCGCCCAAAACCGATCTACCCACGCCGAAAAAGGCCGCGACAGCCAGCTCAACAACCGGCCGATGGCAGAGAAGCGCCGCTGTTCGCGCGTTACCGGCATCAGTTGGCCCTCCCGATGCGGCCCTGACGCAGTGCCTCGACCACTTGCTCTTTAGGGCCATCGGCCACAATCTTGCCCGCATCAATCACAATAATGCGCTCTACCAATGTCAGCAGCGAAGTGCGATGGGTGACCACCAACAGCGTTTTCCCCTCAGCATACTCTTTTATCGAGGCTTTAAAATTCTCTTCGGTGGTATGATCCATAGCACCGGTAGGCTCATCCAGTAACAGCATGGCCGGGTCATGCACCAGCGCCCGGGCAATGGCCACACTCTGACGCTGACCACCGGAGAGCAGCTCGCCGCGCTCACCTACCGCCATCATCAAACCGTGTGGATGGCCATTTATAAAATCTGTCAATCCCACCAAGCGCACCACATCCAGTAATTGCTCATCACTGATATGCGGATTGCCCAGCACAATATTGTCTTTGAGCGAACCCATAAACAAATTCACATCCTGCGCCACATAGCCAATGTTGCGCCGGAGTTCTGCAGGGTCCAATTGATTAATATCAATATCGTCAATCAATACCCGGCCGCTGCCCGCTTGATACAAACCGGCAATTAACTTGTTGAGAGTGGTTTTGCCGGAGCCATTGCGGCCCAAAATAGCCACTCG